>NZ_QBLR01000030.1:0-25893 GCF_003070835.1 Halanaerobium sp.
GAAAACATAACTTAGGATCCCTTCCTTTCTGGGTGTAGTAAGTTGTGGTTCTCTTAATTACTATTTACGAGCTCAGGGGGAGGGATTCCTGCATTTTATACAGATTCCTAACCTGACAATTATGATAACTATTAATATTTTTAAAAAAACTATTAGATTTGACGTAACGGCCGATTGTGATTGAGGAAATTGGAGGAAGAGAATTAAAAAAAGCAGAAAAAACAGTTCAGGGTTTTAAAAAGACAGCTGCAGAAATTGCTGAATTTAAAGATGAACTTGATTTAATAGTTTTTATTACTCCCCATGGTCCTGTATTTCGTTCTACAGCCTCTTTAATTATTAAGGATCAGCTGCAGGGTAATTTTGGAGATTTTGGTTTTTCAAAGCTAGAATTTAAAGAAAAATCTGACATCAATTTTGCTGAAAAATTACTTCAAAATACCAGTGAGAAAAATCTGGCCTTACAGCCTCTAAGAAAAAAAGACTTGATTAATTATGGTATTGATCAGGAATTAGATCATGGAATTATGGTTCCCTTAAATTATCTTGAAGAAGCCGGACTTAAATTACCAATAGTTCCGATATCTATTGGCTTCATCTCCTACCAGGAGCTTTTTAAAATTGGTAAGGAGATTGCGAGAACTGCAGCTGAGCTTGACTATAAGATAGCAGTTATTGCCAGTGGTGACCTTTCTCACCGCTTAAAAAAGGGAGCACCGGCAGGTTATAATTCTGAGGCACATCTTTTTGATGAAAAATTGATTGAGTATTTTAAAGAAAAAGATTTTGATTCTATATTAAATTTCGATCAGGAACTGGTCGAGAAAGCTGGAGAATGCGGTTTAAGGCCGATTGTGACTATGCTGGGGGCAGTTGATGGCCTGGAGCTAGAACTTGAGGTTAACTCTTATGAAGGCCCCTTTGGAGTCGGTTATGGCACAGTTTTTATTAAGACTAAATCAATTTAGGAGTTTATATAATTAGTAGTGAGGAGTGATTATGATGAAAGAAGAAAAATTTATAACAGATTTAGCCAGAAGAGCAGTTGAAGAATACATTATTTCTGGGAAAGAAGCTGAATTTGAGGAAGCTGAACTGCCAGATATTTTAAAAAAGGAAGCAGGAGTATTTGTAACTATAAAGAAAAATGGTAAGTTAAGAGGCTGTATGGGCACTTTTAGACCGGTACAGAAAAATGCAGCTTATGAAATTGTCAGCAATGCAATGACAGCTGCTGAGAATGATCCCCGCTTTCCTGAAGTTGAAAAAGAGGAATTAAATGAGATTTCAATTTCGGTAGATATATTATCCAAACCTGAAAGAATTAGAGACAAATCGGAACTTGATCCTAAAAAATACGGAATTCTTGTTAAAGGAGGACATCAGACAGGACTACTGCTGCCTGATTTAGAAGGTATTGAAACAGTTGAAAAGCAGCTTAGTGTAGCCAAGAGAAAGGCTGGTTTGCGAGAAGATGCCGCAGTAGAAATTTATCGTTTTACTGTAAGCAGGTTTGATGAAAATGACTGATCTATATCCAGCTCAATATTATCAAATCAAAGATAACGGTATTGTTGAGTGTGAACTCTGTCCCCATAACTGTAAAATTTCAAACAATAAAGTTGGAATTTGTCAGGTTAGAAAAAATATTGATGGTAAATTGTATTCATTAAATTACGGACAGATATCTTCACTGGGGGTTGATCCGGTCGAGAAAAAACCTCTTTACCATTTTTACCCACAGAAAAAAGTTCTTTCTGTGGGCAGCTGGGGCTGTAATATGAGCTGTGTATTCTGTCAAAACTGGCAGATTAGTCAGCAGAAGCCTGAATTGAGGGAGTTTAAACCTGAAGAAATTGTTGAAACTGCTCTCAAAAAAGGGATCGACTTAATTGCCTATACTTATTCAGAACCAGTAGTCTTTTATGAATACATGCTTGAAACAGCTGAAATAGCTGCTGAAAAGGGATTGAAAAACATTCTAGTAAGTAATGGGTTTATTAATCAAAAGCCTTTAAAAAAGCTTCTTCCCTTTTTAGATGCGGCAAATATTGATCTAAAAGCATTTAATAATAACTTTTATCAAGATAATTGTGGGGGAGGATTTGAGCCTGTAAAAAGGACAATTGAAACTCTTGCCCGGGAAATTCATTTAGAAGTAACAACACTGGTCGTTACTGATTTGAATGATGACCTGAATGAATTAGAAGAGCTCTTTAAATGGCTGGCTCAGATTAACAGTCAGATTCCTCTTCATCTGAGCAGATATCATCCAGCCTATAAATTGAATAATCCACCAACAGATTTGGAAAAGATGAAAAAAGCCTATCAAAAAGCAAAAAAACATCTGGACCATGTTTATTTAGGTAATGCAATTATTGAAAATACTGCTGATACTTACTGCAGCAGCTGTGGTAGAAAGTTAATTAAAAGAAAAGCTTACCAGGTAGAGAATATGCTTGATCAGAATCGATGTCCTGACTGTGGTACAGAATTATACGGTGAATTCTAGCTGACCTGCTTTAATATAGGATTGTTTTAATAAGACTCTTTTGTCATTCCAGGCAGGAAAGATATAGTGAAGAAACGAACAATTATCAAATAATTTCAAATTTTATTTTTTTATAAATTAACTTGACAGTAATTATTAGTACTGCTATACTCTAATTAAGCTCATATAATACTATAAGACTAATAAGGAGGGCTTAATAATGAGAAACAAAAATGTAAAATGTAATGTATGTGGAAGTCAGAACTGGTCTGGTGCACTCTATTGTGAGAAGTGTAGTGGTGACTTATATCATAATCATAATGATGAAAAAATTGCAGCCAAGATTGATCAGGTAAATAAAATCTTTAAGCTGTGGGAGTAAGTCTAATTTGAATAAGAATTTAAAAGGTCGGCCTCTGGCCGGCCTTTTGTTTTTCTAGAAGTTAATTTAGATAATAACAAAATCAAAACCATAAATAAAAACTATGTAAAGAGTTAAAAAATAGCTGTAAAAAATAATTGGAGTAAATAAGTTATGATCACTGCAGATATAAAGATAGTTACTGATAACTACTGAAATAAAAATAATTAAGATAAAAGCAGGGTTGAACTCCAAAAAAAGAACCGCAGCAAATAAGCCGCTGAAAATCACCGCTAAAAAAGTAGGTAGATAAAGATTAAAAAGTGAGAAAATAATCTTGTTAAATAAAAATTGTTCTACACTGGCTGTAAATAAAAGAATTAAGAAAACCATAATTAATAGGGGTAAATCACTGTAAATGATTTTAAAAATATTTTCTCCTAACTGCAGGGGAAAAAAGCTGCTTTTAACTTCGGGCCTATAATTAAGATTGATTAAAATTACTCCAGCTGTTAAAAGAAGAAAAATTATAAAAAGTGCCTTTAAGTTGATTTTATCTTTTTTAAATTTAAATCCAAGGTCTGCAAAACTAAAGTCATAGAGCAGATTAAAATAGCTGTAGATTATAAATAAAAATATAATATGAGAGAGAACATTTATAGAAAAAGCAAGAATTTCATTGATATAGATTAAGGCTGTAAAATCTTTTTCAATTATAAAATAACTGCTCAGTGTGATAAAATACCAGGCAGCAATAACTATTAAAAAATCTTTATAATTGAGACGCTGGTCAGAAAAAATATTATTTTTCAAGATATCACCTCCTCTCTATTATTTTCTATTAAAATTTGAGGAATCCTTTAAAATTTTAATTTTTTGTGATGTTTTGAAAAATAAGCAGGGTTTAGAGTCTCTTTTGACGAATATTTAATTAAGAGGTGATAAAATTGTCCTGGAAAGTTATAACAAGTTTATTAGATATCTTTATTATTGCTTTTATTATTTACTATTTACTCAACATTATCTCAGGAACAAGGGCTGTTCAGCTGATTAAAGGTCTGGGGCTGATTTTTTTGGTTGCCTTATTTGCTCAACTTTTAGAGCTGAACACAGTTAACTGGTTTTTAGATAGTTTTCTGACCATTATTATGGTAGCGCTGCCAATTGTTTTTCAACCAGAATTGAGGAGAGCGCTCGAACAAATTGGGCGGGGTGGATTTCTCAAAGAACAGTTCTGGCAGAACTGGGGGCCAAAAGAAATAAATGAAATTGTTATGGCAACAGCAGAAATGTCTGAGAAAAAAACTGGCGCTTTAATTGTTATTGCTCGTCGAGTTGGTTTAAAAAATTATATCGAGACAGGAATTGAGCTTGATTCCAAAATCAGCAAACAGTTACTGCTCAGCATTTTTCAACATCAGTCACCTCTACACGATGGAGCTTTGATTATCGAAAACGGTACGGTTCAGGCAGCCAGCTGTTTTTTAAATCTTTCTACTCGTTCTGATATCAATCCAAGGCTGGGTACCCGACACCGGGCAGCTATTGGTATTACAGAAGAGTCTGATTCTCTGGCAATAGTGGTTTCTGAAGAGACAGGTGTCATTTCAGTTGCCGAAAATGGACAACTGAGCCGTCATCTTGATACAGCTGAACTGCGGGAAACTCTTGCCCACAGTTTTGAAAAATCTAAAGAAAAATCTTTTATGAGGAGGCATCTCTAAATGTTTTCTCTAACTGAAAACCAAAAAAAATTAATACTTGCCTTTTTTATAGCTGTTCTGCTCTGGGGTTATGCCAGTAATCAAACAGCAAATGTTTTAAATTATGGAGAAGAACAGGCAGCTTCATTTTTACTGGATATTGAAGTTAGAAATTTACCAGAGGAATATCAGCTGGAATCAATGTCTGTAGAAAGAGCGGTAGTCAGAATTGATTATATTTCCTATTTTTCTAAAATTAATAGATCAGATCTTAATGCTTATGTTGATTTGCGTAATGTTGATCCAGGTGATAATATGAAAATAATTGAGGTTGAATTACCGAGTTCAGCCAGGCTGCTGGGAGTAGATCCGGGTTATATACTGGTTAAAGTAACTGCAGAAGAAAATTAAATTATGATTATATATTATATTAATCTATTAGATTGGAATAGTTTATTCGAGAATTTTAAAATTGAGGTGGATATTTTGGAAAAGAAGTTATTTGGAACTGATGGTGTACGTGGAGTTGCCAATCATGAATTAAAAGGAGAGCTTGCCTTTAAGCTGGGAAGAATTGGTGGTTATTATTTGAGTAAGAATTCAGATCAAAAGCGGCCTGTAGTCATTATTGGTAAGGATACAAGGCTTTCTGGAGATATGCTGGAGGCAGCTCTGATGGCCGGTTTAACTTCAGTTGGTATTGATGTTTATAGATTGGGAATTATTCCAACCCCGGGAGTCTGTTATTTAAGCAGAACTAAAGAGGTAGTTGGGGGGATAATGATTTCTGCTTCTCATAATCCAACTGCTGATAATGGAATTAAGTTTTTTGATCAGAATGGGATTAAACTAAGTGATCAGGCTGAACTGGAGATTGAAGAGTTAATTTTTAATGATCATTCAGAAGAGCTCCCCTATCCAATTGATAAAGAGATTGGTCTAGTTGAAGAAAAGTACAGCTGGATTGATGAATATATTGATTTTGTAATTGCAAGTGCAGATAAAAAATTAAATGATTTAAAAGTTGTAATTGACTGTGCCAACGGAGCGGCTTATCAGGCTTCACCTGCTGTTTTTGAAGCACTTGGAGCCGAAGTAGTGGTAATCAATAATCATCCTAATGGTGAAGAAATTAATGTTAACTGTGGTTCAACAGCTCCTGAACTGGCAGCCGAAAAAGTAGTAGAAACCGGCGCTGATTTAGGAATTGCCCATGATGGTGATGCAGATCGGGTAATCTTAATTGATGAAAAAGGTGAAGTTGTTGAAGGTGACAACATTATGGCTGTTGCGGCAAGAGATCTGCTTAAAGAGGATAAATTGAACAAGAAAACTGTGGTAACAACTAAATACAGCAATCTGGGCTTAAAAGAAAGTCTGGCTGAAGTTGGAGCTGAACTGGTAATAACTAAAAATGGAGACCGCTATGTGCTGGCAGAAATGCTGAAAAATGGTTATAAACTTGGGGGAGAAAAATCAGGACACATTATTTTTAGTGAATATAATACAACCGGTGATGGAATTTTGACTGCGGTTAAAATTGCTTCTATCATCAAAAAAGAAGAGCAGTCACTTTCAGAGCTAAAAGAAGTTATGAGCTACTGGCCCCAGCTTCTGGCAAATGTAAAGGTCAGCCAGAAAGAAGACTGGGAGCAGAATTCTAAAATTGCTGCTGAAATTAAAGCTGCGGAAGAGGAAATAGGTAGTTCAGGTCGGGTTTTTGTTCGTGCATCTGGAACTGAACCACTGATTAGAGTAATGCTTGAGGGTAAGGAAGAAGAACTTCTAAACAAATGGGAAAATAAGCTGAAAGAATTAATTAGTGAAGAATTGAACTAAAAATTTGCTATTTACAGTAATTTATAATAAAATTAAATCTGTTCTGACTGATATTTAGTTAAAAATGTCAAAACAGAGAGTTAAAGCAAAAAAAGGAGGTGATTAAAAAAATTGAAGAGAAAAAGCGCCAGAACCTGATTGGGACGGGATTTTAATCAGGTGGACGAGGAAGAAGGTTATCGAATATTCGGCGGATGCCTTCAGGTAGTGGCTGTTCTGCCTCAATTTTATTTCTCAAAATCAGCGGGCAATTGCTGAGACAAAGGAAATAAATAACAGTTGACAGTTGAATATTAATAATAAAAACGGAGGTAAAGATAATATATGTGCGGAATTGTTGGTTACATTGGTGAGAAAAAGGCAGCCCCAATACTGCTTTCAGGTCTGAAAAAGCTGGAATACAGAGGCTATGATTCAGCTGGAATTGCAGTTCAGGAAGAAGAGGCTGTTAAAATTGTAAAAAAAGAAGGTAAATTAGATAAATTGAAGTCCAGTGCAGAAAAAGAAATCTTTAATGGGGAGACCGGAATCGGACATACCAGGTGGGCTACTCATGGTAAACCCTCTGATATAAATTCACATCCTCACACTGATTCTTTTGCTAAGATTGTTATTGTGCATAATGGAATTATTGAGAACTTTAGAGAGTTAAAAGAAGAACTGCTCGAAAAAGGCCATCAATTTGAATCAGAAACTGATACAGAAGTTGCAGCGCATTTAATTGCAAGTTATTATCAGCAGAACAACTTAAAAGAAGCAGTAATTAAGGCAGTAAAAAGACTGGAAGGTTCTTTCGCTCTGGCTGTGATGTCTTATACAGAAAAAGATAGAATTATTGCTGTTCGTAAGGACAGTCCTCTAATTGTCGGCCTGGGTGAAAATGAAAACTTTTTGGCTTCCGATATCCCAGCTTATCTCGAACATACAGATGATTTCTATATTTTAGAAGATGGAGAAATCGCTGATATCAGAAAAGACGAGGTTAAAATCTATTCTTTTGCTGATGAGTTAATTGCTGATAAGCAAAAGACAAAGATCGACTGGGATGCAGAGATGGCTGAGAAGCAGGGTTATCAGCATTTTATGCTCAAAGAGATTCATGAACAGCCAGAATCATTAAAGAGACTGCTGGAGGATAATTTAAAAGATGGCAAAATTGATTTAAGTGAAAGTGGTCTTGATAAAAACTGGCTTGCTAATTATGATAAAATTCATGTTGTAGCCTGTGGAACTGCCTATCATTCTGGAGCTCTGGCTAAGTATCTGCTGGAAGATAAACTTAGAATACCGGTAGAGGTAGAGGTTGCCAGTGAGTACCGCTACCGTAACCCGATTATTGATGAGCGGACTTTAATGATTGTAGTCAGCCAGTCAGGTGAGACTGCAGATACACTGGCTGCACTGAGACTGGCCAAAAATAAAGGAGCAAGTGTACTTGCCCTTACAAATTCTCGTGACAGCAGTATTGCCAGAGAATCTGATATGGTTATTTATTTAAAAGCTGGCCCGGAAATTGCAGTTGCTTCCACTAAGGCTTATACTAATATGGTTGCTGCTTTTTATATTTTGCTGATCGATGGCATGAGGCAGCGTCAGGAAATAAGTGAAGAAGTTGAAGCTAAATATACTTCTGATTTAATAAAATTACCTGAGATGATCAGACAGCTGAGTGAGCAGTCAAAAGATCAAATTAAATTGATTGCTGATAAATATGCAAAAAAAGAGAACATCTTTTTTATTGGACGCAATACAGATTATACTCTTGCGCTTGAGGGAGCACTAAAATTAAAGGAGATATCCTATATCCATGCTGAGGCCTACCCGGCCGGTGAACTGAAACATGGAACACTGGCACTGATAGAAGAAGATGTGCCGGTCGTTGCTCTGGGCAGTAGGGCGGATGTATTTCCAAAACTATTCAGTAATCTAAAAGAGGTTAAGGCCAGAGGAGCTGAAACTCTCTTAATTACTGAGGAAGATCAAAAGTTCGAAAAAGACAGTGTTGATCATCTAATCGAACTGCCGCTTTTAAATCAGGACTTTGCAGGACTGCTGGCAATTATACCTCTGCAGTTACTTGCCTATTATACTGCTTTAAATTGTGGAGAAGATATTGACCAGCCCAGAAATCTGGCAAAAAGTGTAACAGTAGAATAAAAGACTAAATTCAACAATTAACGATAAAATATGACAAAAACAGACATTAAACCGGGCCTGTAACAGGGTCCGGTTTTTTGCATTTAGCGCATAATTTTAATATAATTATAAAGTAGAATGATTGAGTATAACTTTGATTTGAGAAAGGAAATATATGATTTTAGGAACCGGGATTGATTTAGTTAAAAACAGTCGAATTAAGGACTTAATAGAAAAATATGAAGATCGCTTTTTAAAAAAAATTTACACTGAAGCTGAAATAAGATACTGTCAGCAGAAAATAAATTCAGCGCCCTCCTTTGCAGCGCGTTTTGCCGCTAAGGAAGCCGTTTTAAAAGCTCTGGGCACAGGAATGAGAAATAACAGCTGGCAGGACATTGAGGTTTTAAATGACAAACTAGGTAAACCAGAAGTTAAATTATCTGGCAGCACTGCAGTTAGAGCGCAAGAACTTGGAGTAAGCTCAATTTTTATTTCTATTTCTCACGAAAAAGACTTCAGTATTGCTCAGGTTGTTATGGAAGGAGCAGAATAAATGGAAGTTTTAACTCCGACAATGATGGCAAAATGTGATCAGGAAACTATTGAGGCTGGCTGTCCGGAAATTTTACTGATGGAAGCAGCAGCTTATGGTACAGCCAGGCTGGCAGTAGAAATTATAGAAAAAGAATTTGAATCAAAAGCTGAGGCTGAGCTTAAGCTAAGCATTTTAGTTGGTAAGGGAAACAATGGTGGTGATGGCCTGGCTGCAGCTCGAATACTAAAAAATTGGGGTTATCAGCCAGAAATAATTTTAAGTACAGCTGCTAAAGACTTAAAAGGAGTTAACAGTAAAAATTATGAGCTGGCTCTTTTAAACGGGGTTAAAGATTATCAATTTAATGATTTAAAAGAAAATGAATTTTTGAATTTAATAAAAAATAGTGATTTGATTATTGATGCACTGCTGGGAACTGGAATTAAGGGTGAGCTGAGAGGTAGTGTAAAAAAAATTATTACTCAGATCAACCAGAAACTGAAAAAGAAGCCTTTAACACTTGCTGTTGATATACCTTCCGGTATTATCGGAGAAAACGGCAGGATAGCTGGTGAAACCCTAAAGGCAGATTATACAGCCACAATGGCGGCTTATAAGCGAGGTCTGCTTTTATATCCAGGTAGAGACTACAGCGGTCAGATTAGAATAATTAATATTGGAATTCAGCCGGAGACAATTACTCAAAATGGTGATCGACTTAAGGCTTTTGGAGAGCAGGCTGCAGCCAATTTAATACCAAAACGAAAAAATAATGGGCATAAGGGCAGTTTTGGCAAAGTTGCTGTAATTGCAGGTTCTAAAGGAATGACCGGTGCACCTCTTTTGAGTACCAAGGCAGCTTTGCGAAGTGGTGCTGGTCTGGTTTATCTTTTAACTGCAGCAGAGATTGAAGCCCGGACTTCAGTTCAGCTGGAAGAGGTAGTGGGAGTTCCACTGTCTTCAAAAGAGGGAATAATTAGTGCTGATTCCTTTGCTGAGATCAGGCAATTTTCGGAAAAAGTGGACCTCATTGCTGCTGGCCCGGGATTGGGTAAAAGTTCTGAAATAACTGATTTGATGGAGAAGATCTTAAAGAATCTGGAACTGCCGCTGATTCTGGATGCAGATGCAGTAAATTCAATTACGAATCTCAAATTATTAAAAAATTATAAAGGCGAACTTATTTTAACACCTCACCCCGGCGAAATGGCAAATCTGACAGGGATGAGTATTCAGGAAATTAACAATAATCGAATTGAAGTGGCCAGAGATTTTGCCGCTGAATACAGAGTCAATTTAATATTAAAAGGAGCTGCAACTATAACTGCTGCTTCTGATGGTAGAGCTTATATCAACACCAGCGGCTGTAATGGAATGGCTACAGCAGGTAGTGGAGATGTTTTAACAGGCATAGTAGCTGCTCTTCTGGCACAGGGGATGAGCAGTTTTGAGGCTGCAGCACTGGCTGTTTATCTGCACGGTAAAGCGGGAGAATTTGCAGCAGCTGAAAAGAGTAATTATGCTCTTATTGCATCAGATATAATTGATAATCTGTCGAAGGTCTGGCAGAAATTCGAATAAATTTGTCACCAAAGATTTTCAGAACTATTTACGAGCTGATTTATAAAATAAAATAATTTTGAGGAGTTAAAAATGATATTATCAGATAAAACAATTAAAAAAATGCTAGCAAATCAGGAATTGATTATAGATCCGATTGATGAAATGCAGATTCAACCAGCTTCGGTTGATATGAGGCTGGGAGATGATTTTTTAAAAGTAGATGAAAACTCTCTGCCTTTAATGACTTTAAATGATGAGGTTAATTATGAAGAAGTGAGGGGTTCAGAAATTATTATTCCTCCTCATTCATTTTTACTGGCAACAACAAAAGAATATATAAAATTACCCGATAATTTAACTGCTTTTGTGGAAGGAAGAAGTTCAATTGGTAGAATGGGTCTTTTTATTCAAAATGCGGGCTGGGTTGATCCCGGTTTTGAAGGTCAGATTACTCTGGAACTTTATAATGCAAATCGTCTGCCAATTAAATTAGAATCAGACCGCAGAATCTGTCAGCTGGTATTTGCTTCAATGGATAATGAAGCTGACAATCCTTATCGCGGCAAATATCAGGGACAAAAAAATACAGTAGGTACCAGAGTCTTTAAAGATCCAGAAAACAAAAAAAGATAAACCTGGAGGTGTAGTTATGGTAACTTTGGTAATTTCGGAAATAGATAAAAGAATTGGTCCTGGGGATATTGTAGGAGCTTTTATCAATGAAGCCGGGACTGCAAGTGATGATATTGGTAAAATTAATATAGATAAGAGTAAAAATAAGGCAGAAGTAGAAGTGAACTGGGAATCAGCTCCTCAGATTATTAGAGCTATGGATAATAATCAGATCGGAGGAGTTAAAGTTCAGGTAAGTGCTAAGAATCCAGATGACTTAATTGATAAGGAAATTATAAATTACTATAATAAATTTCATGACTTAGTTGATTTGGAGAGACAGGAAGAGATAGACAGACATAAATTAGAAATTAAATATTTATCAGCCAGAGAGAGGCAGGCTAAAGGACGTGCTTTATTAGATCTGCACGGAAAAGATAATGGCAATACCTTTGGGCATCGGCCTTTAGTCAAATTCACTTCAAAATATAAGGGAGAAAAGCTGGCAGAGACTCAAATTACACCGGGAGATCTGGTGATGATCAGTTTAGATAAACCATTACATCCAGATAATCCTACTGGAACTGTAGTAGAAAAAACTTCTTATTCAATTACTGTTGCTTTTGAGAGTCATCCACCTGAATTCATCTATAATAAAGGTGTCAGACTGGATCTCTTTGTTAACGATACTACTTTTCAGAGAATGTTTACTGCTCTTGAAAAAATTAAACATCCTAAAAATGAACTGCAGGAGCACAAAAGAGATATACTGCTGGAAAGAAAAGAGGCTGGAGCTGCAGTTAAAACGGATTTAGAACTCGGTGGTCTCAATCAATCACAAAAAGAGGCTGTAGAAAAAGCGATGGCTGCCGAAGATATCTATTTAATTCAGGGGCCTCCTGGAACTGGAAAAACTGTAACTGCAGTCGAGCTGATTGCAGAGGCAGTTGAACAGGGTGATAAAGTTCTGGCAGCTGCAGATTCTAACACAGCAGTTGATAATCTGCTGGAACTGCTGGCCGAAAAAGAATTAAATGTAATTAGAATTGGACATCCAATTAGAGTCAATAAAAAACTAAGGCAGCATACTCTTGATGAGGTAGTTATGGAGCATCCGGATTATCTGGAGGCTGAAAAATTAAGAGATGAAGTTTCCGATTTAATAAATAAACAGGAATCATATATCTATCCAGGTGGTAAATACCGCAGAGGTTTATCTGACCAGGAGATTAAAAATTACGCTGAAAAAGATTTAGAACATCATGTAAGAGGAATAAGTCCTGAAGTAATAGATGAGATGGCCAGCTGGCTGGAACTGCAGGAGAAAATAGATAATTATTTTAAGAAAATAGAGAGGCTTGAAAATAAAGCTGTAGATGAACTTTTGGATCAGGCTGATGTAATCTGTACAACCAATATCACTGCCGGATCAGAATTACTTGAAAATAGAAAGTTTGATTTAAGTGTAATTGATGAAGCCACTCAGGCAACACAGCCTGCGGCTTTAATTCCTTACCTGAAAGCTGAAAAGACAATTTTAATTGGTGACCACAAGCAGCTGCCGCCAACAGTAGTTAATCAAGAAGCAGCCAAAAACGGATTAAGAGTATCTCTCTTTGAAAAATTGATGGAAATTTATCAGGGGGAGCTTAGTTCACTGCTCAAAACTCAGTACAGAATGAACAGAGAAATTATGGGCTTTTCCAGCATTTACTTTTATAACAATAGTTTAAAAGCTGCTGAATCGGCAGCAGCCCAGAAGTTGAGTGATCTGGGAGTGAAAATAAATGATGAGCACTGTTTTACAGAAAAATCACTTAACTCAGATTATCCTCTGGTATTTCTAGATACAAAAGAGATGAAGGCAAAGGAGAGGTCATTTGAAGGTTCAAATTCTTACGACAATCCGGTTGAATCAGAAATAGTTCTTGATATCCTGGATCGTGCTCTTAAATCATCTCTCTCAGAATCAGATATTGCAGTAATTGCTGCCTATAAGGATCAGGTTGACTTGATTAATCAGCATAATAGTTACGAAAATGTAGAAATAGATACAGTAGATGCTTTTCAGGGAAGAGAAAAAGAAATGATTGTTTTTACTGCTGTCCGCAGCAATTCTGAAAATAATATTGGATTTTTAAGAGATCTGCGCCGACTCAATGTTGCTTTAACCAGAGCCAAAAGGAAAATGATTTTCATTGGAGACAGCAGCACAATTTGTGAGCATGATGCCTATGCAAAACTGCTTAAATATATAAAAAAAAGCGGACTCTATTATAAACTTTAGAACTGTTAATTTAAGAGAAGAAAAGTCATATCCATAATTTATAATTATTTGGATAGCTTTACAGAGCTATAAATATTAAACTCATTCCAGTCATATCAGTAATTAAGCTGGATATTTTGATTGACAGCATTTAATATTTGAGATATAATTACATTATCTAAAAGAGTTCTAAAATCATTTTATAATGAGGTGGTTAATCAGTGGAGAGGCTGCGCCGCAAAAAGAATTTTAGTAAGACTGAAAAAGAAGAAATCGCTAGAGAGATGGTAAAAGGCTATGAAAAAATGGCTGCAGTAAATGAAGATCTTGTTCGAAATGTTTCTCTACTTAAGGATGGGGCTAATTAGTCTCATCTTTTTTCTTAATTATTTTTAAAAATCAAGCTGTAAAATTGATAATTATTCCCTGCATGATATAATAGAAACAGCTTAAAAACAGTGGAGGTGGGTCAGTTGTCCGAAAGCAGAAAACTTAATGTAGAACTGCCAGTCTATCTGGTGGAAGAAATTGAGCGTTATTGTAAAAATAATAATCAGCAGCGAAATAACTTTTTAAATCAGGCAGTTAAATTTTATCTAAAAGAATTGAAAAAAGAAGAAGTTCGTAATCATCTCAGAGATGGATATAAAAAAATGGCCGGTCTTAATCAGCAGTTAGCTGATGAAGGATTATCAAGTGAGTGTTACTCATATTTATGTTATGAACAGAGACTGGTGGAGTGTGAAAAAATTGAAAGTAAAAAGGGGTGATGTTTTTTACGCGAATTTAAATCCAGTCGTTGGCTCTGAACAGGGAGGAGTTAGACCTGTATTAGTTATTCAAAATGATATTGGTAATAAATACAGTCCCACTGTTATTGTTGCTGCTATTACTTCTCGGATTAATAAAGCTAAACTACCGACTCATGTTGAAATACCAGCTGATTATACTAATTTGGATAAAGATTCTGTTATTTTACTGGAGCAGATTAGAACCTTAGACAAAAAAAGACTGCAGCGCCACATTGCACATTTAGGTGAAGATGTGATAGAAGATGTTAATCAATCTATAGAAATAAGTCTGGGCTTAATTGAATTATAATTTTTTCTTAATTGAGCTAAATTTTTCTTCTTGACAGTGTGAAAAAAATATCATATACTTTTGATAGTAATTTTTTATTAACTAAAGTGAAAATTATCACTACAATCTATTTGTGGGAATATTTTACAAATTGCAAAAATGGCAAAAATAAGATATTATTTAACTATGGAGGTTAAAAATGAAACTAAAAACTGTCAAGTCTCTTCTTAATACAGACACTATTTTTGAAGCTTCTGCTGAAAAGGATGATCTGGAAGTGAAAAATGCCTGTGGTGCAGATTTGATGAGTGATGTACTTGCTTTTTCAAATGAAAAAACACTTCTGCTTACAGGTTTAACAAATCCCCAGGTTGTTCGAACCGCTGAGATGGTTGGGATTCAGGTTATTATTTTTGTCAGGGGAAAGGAACCACAGATAGAAACAATTTCTCTGGCCAATCAGTTAAATATCTTTTTATATTCCACAGATAAGCCTTTATTTGAAGCCTGTGGTCTTTTGTATAAAAATGGGATTGGTCCGGAAGAGATGAACTTTATAGAAACCTCCAAATAATTGTCGGGAGTTGATTTTGTCTTTGCAAAAACAACAGATATTAAATAAAGAAATTGAAAGCTTTGATTTTCAAAGTGGGGGAGAGGCTTCAAGTGATTTAAAGAATATTCTGCGTAAACTGGGTGTTCCTTCAGCAATAGTTCGTAAGACAGCTATTATTACCTATGAACTTGAGATGAATGTTGTAATTCATTCTCTGGGGGGAGAAATTACAGCTTTGATTTCAGAAGATGAACTTGAAATAAGGGTTGATGACAGTGGCCCGGGAATAGAAGATCTTGATAAGGCTTTTACCGCAGGTTTTTCAACTGCCAGTGATGAAATTAGAGAAATGGGTTTTGGAGCTGGAATGGGCCTTGTTAATGTTAAGCGCTATGCAGATCAAATTGATGTAAAATCATCAAAAGATGATGGAACTCATGTGAAAGTAATAATTAATCTAGCAAATTAACTTTAATTAATCGCAGCAGGAGGTTAATAATGACCAAAAAGCATTCTGTGCTCTTAAAAGAAGAAAAATGTGAGGGATGCACCAATTGTGTAAAGGGATGTCCCACTAAAGCAATTCGAGTTCATCAGGGTAAAGCCTGGATTAAAGAGGATTTATGTATTGATTGTGCAGAGTGTATCAGAGCCTGTGAATATCACGCTAAATACACTAAAACAGATCAACTTGATCAAATCATGGAGTCCTCAGAATATCCTGTTTTATTGATTCCACCCAGTTTTTACAGTCAATTTTCAGCGGGAATTCCTGCACAGAAGATCAAAAAATCAATTATTAATTTAGGTTTTGAGGCAGTTTTTGATGTAGCAGATGCAGCTGCTGCATTATCTCGTAAAACACTTGATTTTTTAAATAATAATTCCGGTAATTATATATCAACATCCTGTCCGGTAATAGTTAGATTAATTAAACTTCAGTATCCTGATTTAATCGAGATGTTAATCCCTCTAAAATCTCCAGTCGAATTGATTGCCGAAAGAGTTGAAAGAAAACTTAAAGAAGAAAAAAATATCAATCCAGATATTTTCTTTTTAACTCCCTGTCCGGCAAAATTAACTACAGTTAAGAGAGCAATTGGTCAGAATAAAAGTTTTTTAACCGGGGCAATTGGGGTAGAAAATATTTATCAAAAGATTTATGAATCACTTGCTGATATTGAGCTGGAAGAAAAAGCGGATCAGCTGATTAGTCTGGCTACAATCTGGGGTAGTGAGGGTGGAGAAGAAGGTATTTTACGTTCCTGGCAGGAGCTAAACACTTTAAGTGTATCCGGGATTAAGAAAGCAAAAAAATTATTAAATGAAATCGAAAGAAACAATATTCCGGAAGCAATCAGGTATTTTGAAATCACTTCCTGTGTGGATGGATGTATTGGGGGAGTGCTGAATGTTATTAATCCATTTCAGGCTCAATTTAACTTAGAAGAAAGAATCAAAAAAATTAGACAGATGACTCAAGAACATAATTTGGTATTAAAAAAAGAAGATGATGAATTTTATAATTTTGCTCTTTCCCAAAAGATTACTGCAGATAATATTTCTAAACTGGATAGTAATTTTAAAAAAGCAATGCAGAAACTTGAACAGCTGCAGAAAGAAATAGATATTTTGCCAGGTTTAGACTGTGCAGCCTGTGGAGCACCGGACTGCAAAACTTTTGCGGAAGATGTGATCAATGAACGAGCCAGCAGAACTGACTGTATATTTATGCTGAGGAAACAGCTCAGTAGACTGGCAGATGATCTTTCAATTCTGGCAAATGAACTTCCGCCGGTTATGGCATCTAAAAAGGAGGAAGCAGATGACAGTTAAAGAACTTGTCGATCAGTTTGATTTAGAAGTAGTAGCTGGTCCAGATTTAAAAAAAGAAATTGACGGAGCCTATATTGGTGATCTTTTGAGCAATGTAATGGCACGAGCAGAAAAAGATAATCTCTGGCTGACTGTTCAGGGGCATCAGAATGTTGTAGCGGTGGCTCTCTTAGTCGAGCTTTCTGCTGTTATTCTGGTAGAAAACTTTGATTATGAAGAAAATGCTGTTCAGAGAGCCTGTCAAAAAGGAGTCAATCTTCTAAAAACTAAGAAAAAAAGTTATGACTTAGCCTGCAGCTTTTGTGAAAGTAATATTTAAATGCAGAAGCTAAGAGCTGACCTGCATCTCCATTCTGTTTTATCTCCCTGTGGTGATTTATTAATGACCCCACTGGAGATAGTAAAAAAAGCAGAAATGCAGGGGATTGAAGTTGTAGCTTTAACAGATCACAATAGTGCAGAAAATGTGGAAGTTTTTAAATACCATTGTGAAAAGCATAATTTGATATGCATTCCGGCAATGGAGGCTGAAACAAAAGAGGAGATACACATCCTCTGCTATTTCCCAGATTTGAAGGCCCTGCTGAAATGGCAGCAGCATATTTATAAAAAGCTGCCGGATCAGGAAAATGATGAAGACTTTTTTGGACCACAGATAAAATGTGACTATAATGATCAATTTCAGAGTAAGGTTAAAAGACTGCTTGCTGCAGCAGCTGACTTAAGTTTAGAAGAATGTCTTGACAGGGTTCAAGAACTGGGAGGTATAGCAGTTCCCTCTCATCTGGACCGAAAACACAGTATTATTTCTCAGCTTGGTTTTATCCCTACCGGGCTTGATATTAAAACAGCTGAGATTTCAAAAAACACTGATCAAGAAAGTGTATTAAAAAAGTTTCCTTTTTTAAAGGAGTTGCAGTTTATGCAGAATTCTGACAGTCATTATCTCAGGGAAATTAAGGCCTATCAGCAGTTGATAGTAAAAGAATTTTCCTTTGCAGAATTTAAAAAGGCTCTGCAGAAAAAAGATGGAAGAAAAATCGAATTAATTTAATTTATCAAGGAGGTAATTATTGATGGCAGAGATGACAGAAGAAAAATTAGCTGAGTACTTAGAACCAGTACAAGAAATTCTATCCCGTTATGAAAAAAAAGAAAGATATTTGATTCCGGTTTTACAGGAAGCTCAGGATGAATATGGGTATTTACCGGAAGAGGTAATGAAAGAAATAGCTTTGGGCTTAAATTTATCTTTAAGTCAGGTATATGGAGTTGTGACATTTTACAGTCAGTTCCACCAGCAGCCGCGTGGCAATAATATTATTAGGGTCTGTATGGGGACAGCCTGTCATGTTCGAGGTGGAGAAGGTATCCTAAATGCAATTAAAGATGAACTGGGGATTGATGCAGGAGAGACAACTGATGATTTAGAATTTACTCTTGAATCTGTAGCCTGTATTGGTGCCTGTGGTCTGGCTCCAGTTATTATGATTAATGATGATACTCACGGCCGCTTAACTCCGGAAAAAATTCCTGGTATTATAGCAAAGTATCAGTAAAATGAGAGAATTATCTCTTCACATTTTAGATATTATAGAAAATTCTCGGAGAGCAGAAGCAGATTTAATAAAAATAAAGATCGAAGAAAATCTAACTGACAATCTATTGAAGATTGTTATTGAAGACAATGGTAGTGGAATTGATCAGAAGAAATTAGAAGAAATTACTGATCCTTTTATTACTTCAAGAATAACAAGAGAAGTTGGACTTGGTCTTTCTTTATTTAAATCGGCTGCAGAAAGCTGTGAAGGAGATTTTGAAATTGATTCTGAAATTAATCAGGGAACCAGAGTAACTGCTGATTTTAAGTATGATCATATTGACCGAGCTCCCCTGGGGGATATAACTACAACCATTAGTAACTTTGTTGCTTCAAGTGGTGATCAGGTAGATCTTGTTTATCAGCATTATTATCAAGAAAAATGTTTTAAATTTGACACTAGAGAAATTAAATCTGAATTGGAAGACCTTTCAATTCAATCCCGGCAGGTCACTGCCTGGATTAGAGAATATATTGAAGAAAATTTAGCAGAAATTCGCGGAGGTGAAGCTTTTTAATGAAATCTTTAGCTGAGTTAAAAGAATTAAGAAATAAAGTGCAGAAAGAAATGAAAAAGCGTGATCAGGGAACAAGAGCTGAAATTATTGTTGGAATGGGAACCTGTGGTATTGCAGCAGGCGCCAGAGATATTTTAAAGGCTGTACTGGCTGAGGTTGAAAAACGTGATCTGGATGTTCGAGTAACCCAGACTGGCTGTATAGGTATGTGTGAAAAAGAGCCGCTGATCGATGTTAAGCTGCCAGGCAAAGAAAAAATTACTTACGGAAATTTAAGTGAAGCTGACGTACAAAAAATTATTACAGAGCATGTAGTTAACGGCAATATAGTTAGTGATTTAGTAATCGCCAGACACAAATAAGAATAATAAGGAGGCACTTGTAAATGAAGGATTCTATTTATCGTTCCCATGTATTAATCTGTACAGGAACAGGATGTGTATCATCTGGAGCTAATACTTTAAAAGAATCTCTGGAAGAAGAGTTAGCTGCAAATGATTTAAGTGGAGAAATAAAAATTGTAGAAACTGGCTGCCATGGATTTTGTGAAAAAGGACCAATAATGATCGTTTATCCAGAAGGTGTATTTTACTGTGAGGTGCAGTCAGATGATGTAGCAGAAATTGTAGAAGAACATCTTTTAAAAGGTAGAACAGTAGAAAGACTGCTCTTTAAAGAACCAATGACTGATGAGCAGATTCCATCCTATCAGGATATCGATTTTTATAAAAAACAGCAGCGGATTGCGCTGGCTAACTGTGGCCAAATAGATCCAGAAGATATTGATGAATATATTGCCCTGGGTGGATATGAAGCAGCAGGAAAAGTTTTAACTGAAATGGACCCCCAGGAAGTAGTTGATATTATAAAAGACGCTGGTCTTCGCGGTCGTGGTGGTGGAGGATTTCCAACCGGTTTAAAATGGCAGTTTGCCAAAAATTCTGAGGGAGATAAAAAGTACGTTATCTGTAATGCAGATGAGGGAGATCCGGGTGCTTTTATGGACCGCAGTATTTTGGAAGGAGACCCCCACAGAATTATCGAAGGAATGTTAGTTGCAGCTTATGCTATTGGAGCAGATGAGGGCTATGTTTATGTTAGAGCAGAATATCCACTGGCAATTAAACGCCTGGAAAAAGCAATAGAGGATGCTGAAGAATATGGTCTTTTAGGTGAAAATATTTTCAGCAGTGGCTTTAATTTTAAACTTCATATCAAAAAAGGTGCGGGAGCCTTTGTTTGTGGTGAGGAAACAGCTTTAATGAACTCAATTGAAGGCAAAAGAGGTATGCCCACACCAAGGCCTCCATATCCAGCTGTAAGAGGACTCTGGGGTAAACCTACTAACATCAATAATGTAGAAACCTATGCAAATATTCCATATATAATAAATGAAGGTGCAGATAGCTTCTCTGCTATTGGTACTGAAGGTAGTTCAGGAACCAAGGTTTTTGCTTTAACCGGAAAAATTAATAACACTGGTTTAGTTGAAGTTCCAATGGGGACAACTCTAAAAGAAGTTATTTTCGAGATCGGTGGTGGCCTTGGTAAAGGTAAAAAATTCAAAGCCGTACAGACTGGTGGTCCATCAGGTGGTTGTTTACCTGAAGATTATTTAGACCTGCCGATTGATTATGATTCATTACTTGATGCTGGAACAATGATGGGTTCTGGTGGAATGGTTGTAATGGATGAAGATTCCTGTATGGTTGATGTGGCACGATTCTTCTTAAACTTTACTCAGAGTGAATCCTGTGGTAAATGTACTCCCTGTCGGGAAGGTACAAAGCGAATGCTGGAAATTTTAAATAGAATTACTGACGGTGAAGGTAAAGATGGAGATATTGAATTATTATTAGATTTAGGTGAACACATTAAGAGTACTTCACTCTGTGGTCTTGGCCAGTCTGCACCTAATCCTGTTTTAAGTACAATTAGATATTTCCGGGATGAGTATGAAGCTCATATTCATGATCACAACTGTCCAGCTGGTGTCTGTTCTGACTTAGTAAGTGCCTATGTTATTGATGAAGAAGCCTGTATAGGCTGTGGAAAATGTGCTAAGGTATGTCCAGTAGATGCAATTAGTGGAGAAATTAAGAGTCCATTTACAATAGATCCAGATGTTTGTATTGCCTGTGGGGCCTGTGAGCCAGAATGCCCTGTAGATGCAATTTCACAGGCATAAACTCTGATAATAGGAGGGAAATTAATGAGCAAAGTTAAACTAACTATAGATAAGCAAACTGTTGAAGTAGAAGAAGATAGTACAATTTTAGATGCGGCAAAAGAAATCGGAGTAGAGATTCCTGTACTCTGTTATCATCCTGATTTAAGTCTGCATGGTGCCTGCCGTGTCTGTGTGGTTGAAGATGAAGAAAGTGGAAGACTTCTTGCTTCCTGTGCAACACCTGTAACTGAAGGTATGCAGATTAATACCAGAAGTATGAAGGCCAGAAAAGCCAGAAGAAAAAATGTTGAATTATTACTGGCCAATCATCCTAATGACTGTCTTGGCTGTGATCGCAATGGGCACTGTGAACTGCAGGATATTACTTATGAATTAGGTATTCAAAGAGAAGATGTTGAAAAATATGCTGGAGAAAAAAGTGAATATGATTTAGATACAGTTGGACCTGCTCTAAAAAGAGATCCTAATAAATGTATTCTCTGTGGCCGTTGTGTCCGGATCTGTGAAGAAGTTCAAGGGGTTTCTGCTCTACAGTTTACTCAGCGGGGCTTTGATTCAATAGTAACTACAGCTTTTGATCTGCCTCAGGCGGAAATTAATTGTGCTAACTGTGGTCAGTGTGCCACTGTTTGTCCGGTAGGTGCAATTACTGAGATGAGTGAAATTGATAAGGTCTGGAAAGCTTTAGAAGATGAAGATAAACATGTAATTGTCCAAACTGCACCCTCTGTTCAGGCGACTCTTGGTGAAGAATTTGGAATGGAAACTGGAACAGTAGTGACCGGTAAAATGGTTGCGGCCTTAAGAAGACTTGGTTTTGACCAGGTATTCTCAACTGATTTTGCTGCTGATCTAACTATCTTAGAAGAGGGAAGTGAATTTTTAAAGAAGTTAAATGGTGAGGGTGAGCTCCCTCATATTACTTCCTGCTGTCCTGGCTGGGTTAAATATGCAGAGCATAATTATTCAGATCTATTACCACATTTATCTTCAGCTAAGTCACCAATGCAGATGTTTTCTGCTTTAGGTAAAACATATTACCCAGAGCAGACAGGTATTGATCCCGAAAAAATTTATACAGTTGCAGTAATGCCCTGTACAGCCAAGAAATTTGAAAAAGATAGAGAAGAGATGCAGTCCAGTGGTTATAAAGATACCGATGCAGTATTAACAACCAGGGAATTTGCTCGGATGATCAAAGAAATGGGAATTAATTTCAATGTGCTTCCAGAAGAAGATTTTGATGAGCTGATGGGTAAGTCAACTGGTGCTGGGACTATTTTTGGTACGACTGGTGGAGTTACAGAAGCAGCGGTAAGAACCGTTAAAGAAAAATTAACTGGGGAGCCTCTGGAAAGATTAAATTTAGGCTTTAGAGGTATCAACCAGGCTGAGTTGAGAATCGGAGATCGGCTGGTTAAAGTTGGTATTGCTAATGGACTTGGTAATGCTGAAAAGCTATTAGATAGAGTTCGTGCAGGTGAATGTGATTTAGACTTCATTGAGATTATGGCCTGTCCTCACGGTTGTGTTGGCGGTGGTGGTCAGCCTCGTCCAGCAACAAATGAGAAGAAAGAGAAACGTGCTCAGGGACTGGCAAATATTGATGACAGCAGTAAGATCCGGAAATCACATGAGAATCCTCAGATTCTTAAACTCTACGAAGAGTTTTTAGGTGAACCTCTAGGTGGAGAATCACATCACTTACTGCATACAAAATATAAGGCAAGACCAAAAAATTAATAGCTGTTCTTAGATATTCTTAAGTTAAATAAGTTAGTATTAATTAAAGTCGTTCTGGTGAAATTTCATCAGAGCGGCTTTTTTGCTTATTGATAGAAATTACTGCATATTATTGATTATCTTGACAACAAAACTCCAGTTGAGTATAATTAAGAGTAGAGTTAATATTCACAAAATTTTACCCCGTTTACTATTATTTTTATTATTTATTAATTCGGGGAATATTTAGTGGGGGAGGGAAATTAACAGTAAATTGTTTTAATTTATCTGACTAAAATAACAGGGAGGTTGATTTAATTGAAAAAATTATTTTCTCAATTACAGCGTATTGGTAAATCTCTGATGCTTCCAATCGCGGTCTTACCTGCAGCAGCTTTATTACTCAGGCTGGGTGCTGGTGATGTTTTTGATATTCCATTTGTTATGGCTGCCGGTTCTGCAATCTTTGATAATCTGGCCTTATTATTTGGTATTGGTGTTGCAGTCGGTATTGCTCATGACAGTTCTGGTTCAGCCGGTCTGGCTGGTGCAGTTGGTTATCTTGTAATTACCAATGGTACTCAGGCAATTAATCCTGACATTAATATGGGAGTTTTAGCCGGTATTATAGGTGGTTTAACTGCTGGTGCACTTTATAACCGCTATCATGATATTCAATTACCTGACTTCTTAGGATTTTTTGGCGGCAGACGTTTTGTTCCAATTGTAACCGGGGCAGCAGCTGTTGTTCTGGCAGGAATATTTGGTTTTATCTGGCCTCCAATTCAGGATGCTATTCAGCTTGCAGGTCAGTGGATAATTGATGCTGGAGCAGTTGGAGTTTTTGTTTATGGATTTTTAAATCGACTATTAATTCCACTTGGGCTGCACCATGTTATCAACAGCTTTATCTGGTTTGTATTTGGAGAATTTACTACTGCAGCTGGAGAGGTAGTCACTGGAGATTTATCTAGATTTTTTGCTGGAGATCCCTCAGCAGGATTCTTTATGTCAGGATTTTATCCGGTGATGATGTTTGGTCTGCCTGCTGCAGCATTAGCAATGTATCATGCTGCTAAACCTGAAAATAAAGCAGCAGTATCAGGTATTTTTTTAAGTGTAGGTCTAACTTCATTTTTAACAGGAATTACTGAGCCTATTGAATTTTCCTTTATGTTTTTAGCGCCAGTATTATACTTAATTCATGCTATTTTAACTGGATTATCACTGGTTATTACCTATGTACTTGGTATTCAGCATGGTTTTGGATTTTCAGCGGGAGCAATTGATTATTTCTTGAACTATGGACTTGCCACAAAGCCAATATTGATAATTCCAATTGGTCTGGTGTTTTTTGCAGTTTACTATTTTTTATTCCGCTTTGCAATTCAGAAATTTAATATTCCAACCCCAGGCCGCCTGGATTCAGAAGCTGCCAGTACTGATATAAGTGTAATGCCCGAAACACAGCAGAAAAAGCAGCATTCATTCGAAACCAGGGGTAAAGGCGAAAATAAACCGAGAGCTTATATAAAAGCACTTGGTGGTAAAGATAATATTAAAACTATAGATGCCTGTATCACAAGGCTTCGTCTTGAACTTCGAGATACTTCTAAAATTGATGAGCAGACTCTGCAGAAGCTTGGTGCAACTGGGGTATTGAAAGCTAATAAAAATAATGCTCAGGTTGTAGTGGGTACAAAAGCAGAGATGATTGCTGATGATATCAAACAGGAACTAAAATTAATGCAGGAATAAATAGATAAATTAAGCAAAGCAGCCGGGGATTTATCTCCGGCTGTAATTTTCATAAAAACTAAAATATTAGAAAGGGAGAAAAAGATGGATAAAAGGCTTTTGAGTTCAAATAGTTCTGAACTATTAAGTTACAGCAAAGAAGAGCTGCTGCAGTCAATAAAACTATCAGAGGGAAGAACTATTATCTCCGAAGTAATTGGAGAAGAATCTTTATTTAGAGATGTTAGTAATGCAGAAGTAGCAGCAGCCTTTGGCGCAGATATTTTACTGTTAAATTTATTTGATTTAAATCAGCCGAAATTCAAAAATATTAAAGCCGGTAGTGCTGGTGAAATAGTAGAGTCAATAAAAAAATTAACCGGACGACCTCTGGGGATAAATCTGGAACCTGTCAGCAGAGATAATGCTCAGTCAGATAATTTTATAGAGTTAAGCTCTGGACGTAAAGCCACCTTAAATAACATTGAAAAGGCTGTTAAGGCAGGTTTTAATATGATTACTTTTACCGGCAACCCTTCGGTCGGAGTCAGCAATCAGGCAATAATTGAGGCTGTTAAAATGGCTGATCAGAATTTCGGAGATCAGATCATAATAACTGCAGGTAAGATGCATATGGCAGGTATAGATGAAGAATATCTGGCAGCTAAATATATTGATTCTTTAATTTCAGCCGGAACAGATATCATTCTGCTTCCTGCAGCCGGAACTGTGCCTGGAATCGATGTAAATTCCTTAAAGGAGATAATAAAGTTAATTCATAATCGGGGTAAACTTGCCCTAACAGCAATTGGAACTTCTCAGGAAAGCTCTGAGCCAGAAACAATTAGAGAAATCGCTCTGATGAGTAAGATGGCTGGTGCAGATATCCAGCATATTGGTGATGCAGCTTATGGTGGCATAGCAATACCGGAGAATATTTTGAGCTTATCGAAAACAATTAGAGGAAAGCGCCACAGCTACCGCAGAATGGCTCTTTCAATCAATCGTTAATAATTATTAAATTATTTTACTCAATAATTTTTAGCTTTAACCGATTTACTAAATCGATTTATTATTATTTTTAAAAAGACTTGAAAAAGTTCACAAATACTGTTATTATTAAAGAAATGAATAATTTATAGAG
>NZ_QBLR01000304.1:0-3953 GCF_003070835.1 Halanaerobium sp.
AAAATTAAATACTATTCTGCTTGATGATCCAATGCAGAGTATGGATGACTTAAATATTATTTCTTTTATTGATGTGCTGCGGAGCTGTTCGATGGAGGGGGGAGACTTAAATAAGCAGCTGGTGCTTTCGACTCATGATGATAAGTTTTATCGGCTGCTTTTAAAGAAGTTTCGCTTTCTTTCTGCTGTGGGCTATTATTTTGAGACTTATGATGAGGATGGGTCCGGGGTGAGGAGCTGGGGGGGTTCATAAATTTTAGTCTGCAACTTTTTGAATTATCACCTGGCAATGGTCAGTAAATATCAAATAAGATTTTACACCTAAGGTTTCCCAAAAAGTGTATCAGTGAGTTAAACTGTAGCTTTCTCCATGATAGACTAAAAATATAGTGAAAGTTGCAACAAAAAAGGAAAAGATTAACTAAAATGAAGGAAAAATCATAACAATCAAGAATTATATAATTGTACATATGTTTTAGAAATAAAATATTATGAGGAGTTAAATTTATGCCTGGTAAAGCAAAACGAAAATATGATGGTGAGTTAATGAGATTTAATAAAAAAATTAAAAGGCCATTAAAATTAATAAAAGAGATATTGCCTCAAGAGTATGATCAAGAATTAATAGTTCAGAAATTTAAGTATTTTTATCCTAATGAATGGAGAATAATGGAAGAACGTTATCAGTTATATTTTGAAAAAGATAATTTTTTAGTTAAAAAGGGTAAAAAAAGACGATATAGACCTTTAAATGCAAAAGATTATTTATTGAATTTACCGCAAGTTAAAGGTTGGTTAAGCCAAAAGGGAAAGTTGAGGCATAAAGATAATTTTGATTTAGAACTGCAACAGCAAAGACTAGAAAAATTTAAAACTAAGAGGATTGCTAAAATAAAAAAATTTCAAGCTAAAATTAAAAAAAATAAAAAGAAAGTTCAGGATATAGAACCGCTATACATTGATGCCTTTATTGCAGCTTATCATCAGCGAGGAATAAGTACAGAGGGGAAAGTTGAAATTGTTAATGAATTAATAAAATATAATTCGGAAAAAATAAATGAATTTTTTTATAAATTAAATGATGCAGAACGGAATGATCAGATTAGAATAATGGCATTTAAACACCTACAATCACTTGGTAAATATGTTAAGCTGAGAAAAAAATTCAAAGGGAAGAAAAAGTACTATATGACAGAAAAAAGTGATTTTAATATGACACCTATAGACTTATGGGAAAGAATTTCCAATGACAATATTCAGAATAAAAAAGTCTTTGATGTTTTTATTTCTCATAGTCTGATCAATAAGGATATAGTAAATAAAGTGATTAAAAGTTTAAATAATCAAAACTTAAATGCTTATTGTGATTGGCTCAGTGATAATGACTTTCTGAAAAGGAAGCTTGTTAGTGATTACACAAAAATGGTGTTGAAAAAGAGACTAGAACAGTCAAAAAGTCTTTTATTACTTAAAAGTAATGAGTCTTTAAATTCTGAATGGGTTAGCTTTGAACTTGACTATTTTAAAAGTTTAGAAAAACCAATTTATTATATTGGGCTTGATGATTGTAAGAACAACAGGTTAAATAGTTATGAAAAATTGGATTATAATTTTGATGAATATTATATTTCAAAACTTAACATAAAAAGTGAGAATAATTAAATGTTTTAATAAGGGAGGCGCATATGAATATTTTTACTTTTAAAATTAAAAACATCTATTATTTAATATCAGAAATTAATTTATTATTTATTTTTATCATCTTACTTATTGGATTTATAATAAAATATTTGTATAGCAAAAAAAGTTTAGGAGGAAAATATGAAATAGATAAAGCTGTAATTGGAATTGGTCAAGGGCAAATAGAAGTTAAACCCAATAATCGCGATTATCAAATAGCTTATCAGCTCTGGATTGAAATAAGTACTCGTCAATTAGGACAACCGATAGATTTTGACAATGATATTATTGAAGAGATATATGATTCTTGGTACGATTTTTTTGGAATCACTAGGGTGTTAATTAAAGAAATACCTGTTTCATGTTATCAAAAATATAAAAGTACTAAAGAAATAGTAGAAATATCATTTCAAGTTTTAAATCAGATTTTAAGGCCACACTTAACTAAATGGCAGGCCAAATACAGAAAATGGTTAAATGAAAACAAAGAAAAATATTCTAATAAATCTCCGCAGGAAATACAGAAAAAATTTCCGGAATATGATGAGCTTATTAAGGACTTAAGAGAAACAAATAATAAATTAAAGGCATATAAAAGATTAATGGAAGAAATTGCTAAAGGGAAATAAATTTTATATTAATATAAAACTATGGGGGTTATTTATATGGCAAAAATAATTAATTTAAAATCAGAATATGAAGAGAGAGCTTATAGTGCAAGAGCTGATGAACTAATTTCAGAATCTGCTTTGAAGGAAATAAAAAGTAATGAAGAGCATTGTGTCTTTATATCTCATAAAAGTGATGATAAAGAAGAAGCAAGAAAAATAGCAAATTATTTAAAAAATGATATTGGAGTAGATATTTATTTAGATGAATTTGATTATTTTTTAAACCAAGCTACAGGTAATGGTGACTCTGAAAAAGTTGTAAAAATAATTAAAAATGCTATCGGTACTTCTACTCATTTACTTAGTTTAGTCTCCAGTAAGACAAAAATGTCATGGTGGGTTCCTTATGAAATAGGAATCGCTGATGAAAAAAATCGAGATATTGCAAGCCTAAAATTAGCAAAAGCAGAAGGAATACCAGAATTTTTAGAGATTAAAACTTGTCTGCAAGATGAAAGAGAATTTGTTAATTATTATGAGAAATTAAAGTCAGGCAGAACTTTATTTTTAGAAACTAATAGAAACTTTCAATATAAAGCTGAATTAAATAATATTTTAGACTAAGAAGTTACTCTATCTAGTAAGAGGGTGATGCTAATTGTATAAAACTCCATTCCAAATATATATTTTGTGGCATGATGATTTTAATCCTGGTAAAGAATTGGCGGAATATATTTTTAAGAAAATTAACCGAGATCCTGATAATATTACCTTTAAAGAGATAGGCATCCCTGTTAAATTTAGAAATTTAGAGGAAAATGAATTAAATATTCAGTATGATGATGCTGCTAAGACAGCAATAGTTATATTAGTTGATGATCATATGACTATTGACCCTAAATGGGAAAAATATATTACAAATATTAGAACTAACTCTGATGTTTTATTATTTCCGGTTGCTATAAATAGTAATTCTTTTTCTTTTCACAGAAGACTAAAAAAATCTAATTTTATAAGAATGAATGATTTAGGTGAGATAAAGAATATTTTTAATAAGACTGAGGATATTGATGAAATTGATTTTCAAAAAATATTTTTATTAAACCAACTATTACATGAATTTACTAGAGAATTATATAGTTTCGATAATAGCGATCCAGGTTCTCCCTTGAAAATATTTATCAGCCATACAAAAACTGATGGAATTGATACTGCAAGGAAACTAAAAAAATATATAGACTCAATAACTCGAGCTGATTCTTTTTTTGATGCTACAGATATTGAAGTTGGATATGAATTTTGGGAGAAAATAAAAAGAGAAATTGATAATTCTTTTTTAGTAATGATTAACTCTGATAAATATTCTAATAGCAGCTGGTGTAGAAAAGAAGTATTATTAGCCAAAAAGAGTAACAGGCCTATTTTAAATATTAATACTGTTGAAAATGAAGAAATAAGATCATTTCCGTATATGGGGAATGTAAAATCAATAAGAATAAATAAAGAATCTGGTTTTAAAGATTATTTCTATGTGATTACAGAAATCTATAGAGAAGCTGTTAGATAAGCGAATTTCATAAAAATAAGCCTTGATATAACAAAGATTTTAATGATATAAAAAGGGCTTCACCCCATTCTTGTCGAATTTAATAGTAACACCCA
>NZ_QBLR01000305.1:0-3950 GCF_003070835.1 Halanaerobium sp.
CAAAGAAGGAGAGATCAATGATGTCATAAAAATGGAAAAGACAAGAGTTAGGCTGATTAATCGCCTGAAGATGATGATCAATCAATAAGCGTAAAAATGATATGGATAAAATGAACGGTAATATACAACTTAAAATCATCGCTAAAAGCAAATAATAATATTGTTTAACTATAAAAAATATAGTAATAAGTAGGTGAAAGTATGAATAACTATGTTCTTGGTCTGGAGTTATTAACAATTGGAATGGGAACGGTTTTTCTTTCCCTTTATTTACTCTCAGTTTTCCTCCATTTTAGCGGGAAACTCTTTGGACCGGAAAGTAAAAGTAAAAAGAAAGACGATCTTTCAAGAACTAAAAATAAAAAAGATATAGCTGAAAAAGAAGAAAAAACAGCTGATTCTGAGCAGGGCATGCCCTATGAAAAGGTAGCAATAGTGACTGCAGCTGTTTATGAGAGTCTAAATGATAAAAAGAATTATAAAATAATTTCTATACAAAAAAGAAATCAAAACTAAAAAAGATAGGAGCTGAATATAGAATGAGAAAATTTAAAATTGAAGTAAATGGTGAAGAATTTATTGTAAATGTTGAAGAAATAGGAAGAGAAAAGAATAGTCCAACTGTTGAAAGCAATGCGACTAAAGCAGGCAGCAAAAGCACAGTAGCTAAAACTAAAACAGAACCCCAAAAAGCTACAGCAAAGCCTAAAAAAGATCCAGAAACAGAGAGATCAGCACCAGCTGATATTGGTGAAGGAGATGTTGTAGCTCCAATGCCGGGCAGTATTTTAGAAATTGATGTTAAAAAAGGTGAGAGTGTCAGTCAAGGTGATGTTTTAATTGTTTTAGAAGCAATGAAAATGGAAAATGAAATTACTGCAGCTGAGGCCGGAACTGTTAAGGACATAAAAGTAAGAGTTGGAGATAGTGTTGATGCAGAAGACATACTGCTGGTAATTGAGTAGGGGGTTAAATTATGTTAGATAAGATTTCGCTATTTGTCCAGTCAACAGGTTATTTAAACCTGGGACTGGGACAATTTATAATGATTATCATTGCCTCCATACTTCTGTATCTGGCAGTGGTTAAAGAATATGAGCCATTACTTTTAGTGCCAATCAGTTTTGGAATGCTTTTAGTTAATCTACCTTTAGGGGGGTTAATGGCAGCCGGAAAAGATGGCCAGGTTGGAGGTTTATTATATTATCTTTATCAGGGGGTCAAATTAGGAATTTATCCTCCAATTATCTTTATGGGGGTTGGAGCCTGGACTGATTTTGGTCCAATGATTGCTCAACCTAAAACAGCTCTCCTGGGTGCAGCAGCTCAGTTTGGTATTTTTGCTACTATTTTTGGAGCAATTGCTCTTGGCTTTTCACCTGCAGAAGCGGGTGCAGTTGGAATTATTGGTGGAGCAGATGGTCCAACAGCAATATTTGCGGCCAGTCAACTGGCGCCACATCTGCTAGGTCCAATTGCGGTAGCCGCCTATTCTTATATGGCTTTAGTGCCAATTATTCAGCCGCCGATTATGAAAGCTTTAACTACCAAAGAAGAGCGTCAGGTAAAAATGGAGCAGTTAAGACATGTAACTAAAAAAGAAAAAATTATTTTCCCAATAGCTGTAACCTTACTGGGTGGTTTATTAGTACCTTCTGCTTTACCACTTTTAGGAAGCCTGATGTTTGGTAACTTGATGCGGGAAGTAGGAGTAGTTGATCGTTTACTTAAAACAACTCAGAATGCTTTAATGAACATAGTAACCTTATTTTTAGGTCTCACTGTTGGGGCAACAGCCAGTGCAGAAGCATTTTTGAATGCTGAAACCCTTGGTATTTTAGTTTTAGGTTTAATTGCCTTTAGTTTTGGTACAGCAGTAGGAGTTTTATTTGGGAAACTGATGCACCGCTTAAGTGGTGGCAAGGTTAATCCACTAATTGGAGCGGCAGGAGTTTCTGCAGTGCCAATGGCAGCCAGAGTTGTACAGAAAGTTGGTCAGGAAGAAAATCCTTCTAATCACCTGTTAATGCATGCTATGGGACCAAACTTTGCCGGAGTTATCGGTTCTGCAATTGCGGCCGGTACATTACTATCGATTCTTGGTTAAAGTAGTTTTAGTTCAACTAAGATAAAATCAATTAATTCAATATATGTCTTTTATAGAAAAAATAAATCTTATACAAATATATTAATGAATATTGTTACTATATTCATTGGTCTTAGAGTTAGGGCTAAACCGCAAGAATAATTATTTTTAACTTAACAAACTATTTATATGAGAGTATTAAGTTTAGCTGCATTGCAATAGGAACAATAGTTGGTTTGTTATTTGCCAAATTATGAGTAAATTTAAAAAATCAAAAATTATTCCACTGATAGGAGCAGCAGGAGTAGGTAAGGAAGTAAATTGGGCAATTATCTATTTTAATACATGCAACGAGGCCTAATTCTGCTGTTTTATTAGGTTCTGCAATAGCCGTTGAAGCGTTATTATCATTGGTAGGATAAAAAAAGGAGGAATAAAATGAAAGTCGGTATAACTGAAACAGTACTTAGAGATGCTCAACAATCAGTTTTAGCTACTAGAATGAAAACAAACAATATGTTGGATATAATAGAAGATATGGATAAAGTAGGTTATCATTCCCTTGAAGTATGGGGTGGTGCTACTTTTGATACGGCCATGCGTTATTTAGATGAAGACCCATGGGAGAGATTAGAAAAAATTAAATTAAGAACTAAAAATACAAAACTTCAGATGTTATTAAGAGGACAAAATATTTTGGGATATAAACATTATCCAGATGATGTGTTAGAAAAGTTTATTGAAAAAGCAATAAGTAATGGTATTGATATAGTAAGAATTTTTGATGCATTAAATGATGTTAGAAACTTAGAAAAATCTATCGAGTATACAAAAAAATATGGAGGTCATGCCCAAGGAACAATAGTTTATACGACAAGTCCAATCCATGATATCGAACATTATATAGAGACTGCAAAAAAATTAGAAAAACTTGAGGTTGATTCACTATGTTTAAAAGATATGGCTGGTCTTTTAACACCATATAGAGCATATGAAATTATAGAGAGACTAAAAGAAGAAACTGATTTATTGATACAATTACATACTCATAATACAGCAGGATTGGGAGCTATGAGTTATTTGAAGGCGGTAGAAGCTAATGTCGATGTTATAGATACTGCAGTATCACCTTTAGCTTCTGGAAATTCTCAGCCACCTACAGAGTCTTTAATTGCAACTCTAGAAGGAACTGAGTATGATACACACTTAAATTTAGATGAGGTGATTGATATAGCGGGTTATTTCAGGAAAGTAAGAAATACTCATGATGGTTATGAAAAATCTTTTGCTATTGACCCACGAGTTATCAAAAATCAGATACCTGGTGGTATGTTATCTAACTTAAGACAGCAATTAAAAGATAATAATATGACTCAATATTATGAGGATGTATTGGAAGAAATACCAAAGGTTCGTAAAGAACTTGGATATCCTCCATTAGTAACTCCAACAAGTCAAATTATTGGAACTCAGGCAGTATTTAATATTGCTCAAGGCGAAAGATATAAACTAGTTTCAAGAGAAACAAAAAAATATGTAAAGGGAATGTACGGTCGTCCTCCTGGAGAAATTGATCCTGAATTAAAAGAAAAAATTCTAGATGGAGAAAAACAAATAGATTGTCGTCCTGCTGAGTTACTTGATGATGAATTTGAATCAACTCTGAATAAAATAAAAGACTTTATAACCAAAGAGGAAGATGTTCTTTCTTATATTTTATTTCCAGATGTAGCAGAAGACTTCCTAAAAAAACATTACAGATAAAATGAACAAAATCCTGCTTGTGGTTAGCTTTGTTTCAACAACAGCTAAACCATTTATAGCAGGATTATTATTTTTATTTATTAATGAATATTATTAGGTC
>NZ_QBLR01000306.1:0-3945 GCF_003070835.1 Halanaerobium sp.
TGTAAAAATCAGCTCATCTAGATAAGGTCGGCCATCCCAGTAATCTTCATTTGCCTCTAAAGTAATATGATCATCTCTAACCCATTCCACAAACTTAAAAGCACCGGTTCCAACTGGATTTTTAAAGATATCCTCTCCATATTCTTTAACTGCTTCCGGACTGACAATCATAGTTGCAAACATGGCCAGATTTTTAAGGAAGGGAGCATATGGATTTTCGAGAGTAAATTCAACTGTATATTCATCAACTGCTCTTACCTCGTCGATCATTCCCAGAGAAAAGCCGGCATAAGGATAAGAACCTTCAAGATAGTATGGGTGGTCAGGATCAAGCTGGCGCTCAATATCAAAAACTACAGCTTCTGCGTTAAAAGGTGAGCCGTCATGGAATTCAACACCTTCTCTTAAATGAAAAACATATTCCAGACCATCATCCGAAATCTCCCAGTCAGTGGCAAGTGCAGGTTCTATCTCTGTGGTTCCTGCCTTAAAGCGAACCAGACCATCGAAAACATTGACAATAACATCAGCCGAGTTGCCGAGGGTAGTCATATGAGGATCTAAGGCATCCGCATCTGCTCCCTGAGCATAAATCAAGGTTCCACCATACTCTCCTTCGTGACTGTCTGCCATAACCGATCCGGTCAGAGTAAAAACAAGCGCTGTCAGCAAAAACCAAACGAATAATCTTCTCAACATTGTCACTCCTCCTTGTAATTTGGTCAATTTATTAAAATATTATGAAAATTTTTAATATTAAATAAAAAAAGACACTACATGTTATATTTCGCTGTAGATTGTTAAAATCCTGCTGATAAATAGAAAAAATCCCCTCTATCAGCACCTGTGATATAAACTGTTTTCTGCAACTGCATCACTTCCTCAATAAATTATCGTGAAATTGATTCCTGAAACTATATTTCTCTAAAAGCACTGATTTACCTTTAATAATTCTGCGCGGGCTTAATGTAACTTAATTAATTTACAAAAAGAATAATCTAAATTATAATAGAAGACAGGATTAGAGGAGGTTTTTAAGATGAATGAATTATATCAGCAGACTAAAAAATACTTTGATTCATATACAGAGCAGTTCAATTTGGAAACTGAAAAGGATCAGAAAAATATTCAGCTCAAAATTGACCACAGTAAAAGGGTGGTTAAAAATATGGAAGAGATCATTAGCAGCATGACAGTAACTGAGGAGGAAGAAAATCTAGCCAGAATAATTGCACTCCTCCATGATATCGGCCGTTTTAAGCAGTATAAAAAGTATAAGACTTTTTCCGATTATAAATCAGAGGACCACGGTCAGCTGGGAGTTGAAGTAATTAAGGAAAGCAGTTTAACTGACTCTTTAGCTGAAAGTAAGCAGAATATAATTTTCAAGGCTGTTGAGCAGCATAATAAAGCTGATCTGAGCCCGGAACTATTTGCCAGTGATCAGGAATTGTTTTTTGCTAGACTGGTCAGGGATGCCGACAAACTGGATATTTTTAATATTTTTGTGGAAAGGTACAAAACCCGCAGCCAGAAAGATTATGTGATTAAACTATCGACTGAGCCGAAGATTCAGGATGACATTTATGAAAAGGTGTTAAAGCGAGAGTCAATTAACTATAATAAGCTGGAGACAATCAATGATTTAAAAGTAATGCAGCTCGGCTGGATCTATGATATTAATTTTAAGGAGACAATTGAGATTATTAAGGAGCGGGGATATCTGGAGGTTATTTATGATTCGATGGAGCAAAATGAGAGAGCCGAAGAGATATATCAGCGGGTGAAGGAGTATGTCGGTGAATAAAAAGCCTCTCCCGTCAATTACAACAAGGAGAGGCTTTATAATTATTCAACTATAACTTTGATTTGAGCTTCAGTAACTTCACCAAAAGCCGGATCGAGCTCAGCCTTGATTATTGTTTCCCCGGGCTTAACAGCTTCAATATAAGTTGATTCGCCCTTTTTATATTTCAGATCAGCAACTTCAGCATCAGTAGTAGTCCAATCAGGTGCTACGGACACATTTTCTCTTGAATACTCATCATGTTCTATATATCCGACAGCTTCTATAAAATACTCTTCACCAGCAGTAATTGTAATCTGCTCCGGTAATACTTCCCGCCAGTTTTCATTTTTTAGCTCTAAATCTATTAACTGAAATGGCTCTGAATCAACTTTTATCATTTTTCCCTCGGTAATATTGCCATTAAAATCTTCAACCATTATTCTATAATAATATTCTTTGTTTCTTTCAATATCTTCATCCTTAAAAAGAGGGAAATTATCTTGATAGACTGTTTCTCCATCATCTATCCCCTCAGGAAAATCAGTCAGTGATCTATTAATAATTACTTGCTTAAAGTTATTACTTGTCGGGTTCACCCACTTCAAAACAATCTCTTTATCCATTAAATCATAGTATCTACCTTCCAGGTGAGTTATTTCTTTATCCAGTTTACTTGAACCATCTCCGCTCTGATCTTCACTCAATTTTTCAAGTTTAAAGTTAATTGGAAATGGATTTTCTAAATTTAGAGTGACAATATGTTCTGATTTATCTGCAGTTCCCTCAGGAGCATAGACTTCAATTAAGTCTTTAAGCTGCCAGGAAAAAACCAAATGATTTCCATCTGTATTTAAATCAAAATTAAGGCCCGGCAGATAGATCATATATCCTGTTCTGCTCCAGAGTGGCCTTTCCTCAGACCAGAAGTAGGGGGCAATTCCATCGATATAATCTTTACCTTCCAAAAATGGATTAATCATAAAGGCTTCTTCTACCTGGTCATCAAATAAAATATCTAATACGCTGGCTTCAGAATTACCATCTAAGGGAATTAAATCTGAGAGCTGAAAAACATGAACTGTTCCCTCTTTTCTAAAAGCCCCAAGATCAACATCTCTATACTCTTCTCCCAGGTCAATATGAATTTCAGATACAGCCGAGAACCTCTCCTGCCGTCTTTCTGTATTTTCAATACTAAATGTCATATTTACATTGGAGTATTCATTGAAGTTACTTTCATATAAATAAGAAGCATCAATAATCTTATTGGCTAAAGTTAAATCAAAAGCCGGCAAAATTACACTTGAACTTCTTTCAGCTCTATCAATTCTTGCCACTTTTGAAATAGGGCGCTGACTATTAGGATTAGCGAGCTGGATTGAATTAATTTCTACAATCATGGATTCAGGAGTATATCTGCCAACTAAATCTGACTCATTCAGCTCCTTATATTTTTCAGCATAGTTGCTCTGATTAAATTCAAAATGCTGGTATCTACCGCTGTTGACCTGAGCAGTTACTTCATTTGATTGAGCAGCAGTTAAGTTTTCCTCTGCTATAAAACTGACCTTTATTTCTCCTGCTGTTGGATCATTGATCTCCTCTTCAATGGTATTATTGATTGAGTCAGAACCACAGCCTGTAAGAATAAAGATTAATATGATGCTTATTACTACTAACATAAGTTTCTTCATTTTTTATTACCCCTTATTATAATATTGTTTGCAAACAAAAGTTATATTATTATATAATTATTGGAAATAATAAAATTCCTGCATTTAAATATATAATTGCTCCCTCAATTCAACTAAGTTGATCATATTCTTTCATTAAAAATTCTAATTTTAGGGACCGCTCCCAATACTGTTAGTTCGAATTTTATCGAATTTTGTATAGTTTTGCGTATAGTCTAACTTTTTATTGTAAGTAAAATAATATCATGTTATAATAAAAATTGTATTTATTAGGAGAAAACTGATAAAAGTTATAGATTTAACTTTTTATATACTAAAAAAATATTTAATAAAAAAACAAAAGGAGAAATTACTTTTTAAAAGTGCTGAGCAAAAGGAGGGGTGGTTTGTGAATAATGAAATTACTGTAAAATCTTATCTGTTTTCAGTTTTAATGGTTTTTTTGACTGCTGTTTTATCTCT
>NZ_QBLR01000307.1:0-3944 GCF_003070835.1 Halanaerobium sp.
GGTTCGATTACTGCTTTATACCTCCAGTTTAGCAGCTGGAGTCCACTGGGTCATGGTGCCGGAGTTTGGACACTGCTCGTTTCAACAGCAGTTTTTGTTGTAGTAAGCTTATTTACTCAGGCCCCAACTAAGAAGGCTGAAGAATTTATTGGCTATATTAATCAGGAATTAGATGCTAAAAATATTTTATAAATTTTCTGAGCAGAAATATTTATTTTAAAATATTAGGAGGGTAAAATGTCAAAACTAAGGGAAAAGCTTAAAAAATTAAAAAAGGCTAAAAATGCTGTGATTCTGGCCCATAATTATCAACCTGCAGAGGTACAGGATGCTGCTGATTATGTTGGTGATTCTTTTGGTTTAAGTCAAAAAGCTGCAAAACTTGAGGCAGATGTAATAGTATTTTGTGGAGTAACTTTTATGGCAGAAAGTGCTAAAATTCTTTCACCTGATAAAACAGTTTTGATACCGGAAAAATTTGCCGGCTGTCCAATGGCTGATATGGCAGATGTAGAGAGCCTAAGATGGTTGAAAGAAAAGCATCCGCAGGCAGCTGTTGTAACTTATGTTAATTCTTCGACTGAGATTAAAGCCGAAAGTGATCTCTGCTGTACTTCTTCTAATGCAGTAGATATAGTAAACTCAATTGAGGCTGATAAAGTTATTTTTCTACCGGATCAAAATCTGGCAAATTATGTAGAGCAAAAAACTGATAAAGAAATAATTAAATGGGATGGTTTTTGTCCTGTGCACCATTGGGTACAGAAAGCAGATATCAAAAGGATGAAAGAACTTTATCCAGAAGCTATAATTGCAGTACATCCAGAATGTAGATCTGAGGTTGTAAAAGCTGCAAATTTTGTTGGCAGTACAGCAGCTATTTTAAACTATGCCAAAAATACTGAGGCTCAAAAAATGATTATTGGAACAGAACTTGGATTATTACACCGTTTAAAAGAAGAGAATCCAGCTAAAAATTTTTATCTTTTAAGTCCTCATTTAATATGCCAAAATATGAAAAAGAACTCACTTAAAAAAATATATAAGGCTCTTAAAAACATGAAAACGGTTATTGAAATAGAAGAAATGACAAGATTAAAAGCAGCTTCAGCTTTAGAAAAGATGCTTGTATGATTTGAATTTTGACCTGACTAATCTTTCATTTAAGTTTAAGAATTAAAACATTTGCTGTATTGAGGTGATAAAAAATAATGAAACAATCTACATCTATAAGAAAAGATGATTTAAAAATAATAAAAAGTGACTTTTTAATAATTGGTAGTGGAATTGCCGGACTTTATAGTGCACTTAAATTGAGTGAGTTGGGAGAAGTCTGTGTTTTAACAAAGGCTGATAAAAATGAGAGTAACAGCAGTTATGCTCAGGGTGGTATTGCTGCTGTAATTTCTGAGAAAGATTCTTTTGCAGCCCACTATAATGATACAGTAAAGGCCGGAGCAGGTCACTGTTATCAAAAAAGTGTAGAACTAATGATAAAAAAAGGGCCTGAGAGAATAAAAGAATTAATAGAGCTAGGTACAGATTTTGATATTCAAAACGATGGTTTTGATTTAACTAAAGAAGGTGGACACAGCCGGCGAAGAATTTTACATGCTGGTGATGCAACAGGCAGTGAAATCAGCCAATCTTTACTGACAGCTGTTAAAAAAGAACAAAATATTAAGTTAAAAGAAAATCATTTTGTTATTAAGCTGCTGCAGACGAAAAATAATGAGGATGTAAAGAAAATTACTGGTGTACTGGTTAAAAATAGCGATAAAGACGAACTACTTTTAATTCGGGCGGCGGTGACTATAATGGCAGCAGGTGGCTGTGGTCAGCTTTTTAGCAGAAGCAGCAATCCCGAGCTAACTACAGGTGATGGAATAGCCGCTGCATTTAGAGCCGGGGCAGAAGTGATTGACTTAGAATTTATGCAGTTTCATCCAACCGCTCTGGCTTTGCCTGGGAAAAGAGCTTATTTAATTTCAGAAAGTATTCGAGGTGAGGGTGGAATATTAATAAATGAAAAAAAAGAGAGATTTATGCCTGATTATCATCCTGATGCAGAATTAGCGCCCAGAGATATTGTTGCCAGGGCGATTGTTGATCAGGTTTCGAAATCCAGCTTTGATTATGTTTATCTTGATTTAACTCATCTTGATTCTTCCTATCTGCAGAAACGATTTAAAACAATTTATCAAAAATTATTAGAATTTGATCTTGATATTACTAAAGATTTAATTCCTGTTTATCCGGCCGCCCACTATTTAATGGGAGGAATTAGAACAGACTTAAATGGACGCAGTACAATTTCGGGGCTTTTTGTCTGCGGTGAATCTGCCTGGACAGGTGTTCATGGAGCCAACCGGCTGGCCAGCAATTCGCTTTTAGAAGCAGTTGTTTTTGCTGCTCAAATATATAATTATGTGAAAGAAAACTGGCGCCAGAAAAAAGATAAAAGCACATATTTAGTTACTGAAAAAAGTGATATTTTTAATGATGATCAGATTATTTCACATAAGCTAACAGAGCCCTTAAAAAAAGAATTAGAGAATTTAAAAAATAAAATACAGCAGAAAATGACCCAAAAAGCTTCAATTATTAGATCAAAAGTTGAATTAGAAAATTTGCTTGACTGGGTCAATTTAAATAATAATTATCTTCAGTCAAAAAAATTCAAGAATAACTACAGTCAGCAGTTATGGGAATTAAAAAATCAATTTTTGATAGCAAAATTAATGCTCAAAGCAGCGTTAATCAGAAAAGAAAGTCGAGGTGCTCACTACCGAAAAAATTTTCCTGTTAAAAAATCAAAGTGGGCACAAAAATATATTTTATTTAACAGGGACAGAAGGGAAGGGAAAATAGATGTCATTAAATAAATTTTTTCTTACAGAGATAATCGAAGCAGCTTACAAAGAAGATTTTGGCTATAGTGGTGATTTGACAACTGATAATTTAATTGCACGAAATCATTTAAGCAGAGCTAAAATAACAGCTAAGCAAGCCGGAGTTGTAGCCGGACTGGATGTTGCAGCTGAAGTTTTTCATAAACTAGATAGTGATATAAAATTTATAACTCTGCTAAAAGACGGCAGTAAAATAAAAAAAGGAGATGTACTAGCTGAGCTGGAAGGTTCAGCTTTAAATATTTTAAAAGGAGAGCGAATAGCACTTAATTTTCTGCAGAGGCTTTCGGGTATTGCCAGTCGGAGCAGAAAATTTGTAGATCTGATCAAAGAATATGAAGTAGATATCGTGGACACCAGAAAAACAACTCCTGGATTAAGAATGCTGGAGAAATATGCAGTTAAAGTTGGGGGTGCTAAAAATCATCGTTCTGGTCTCTATGATGCAGTAATGATCAAGGATAATCATATAAAAGTAGTGGGCAGTATCAAAAAAGCTGTTAGCCAGCTCAAAAATTCCATTCCTCATACTGTAAAAATAGAAGTAGAAACTGAAGACCTGGCTCAGGTTGAAGCTGCACTGGAGGCTGGAGTAGAGATTGTAATGCTTGATAATATGGAGCTGCCAGTACTCAAAAAGGCTGTTGGTCTAATTGCTGACAAAGCTGTAATAGAAGCTTCAGGTGGAATAGATGAGAAAAACATTAAAGAAATTGCTGCAGCTGGAGTTGATATAATTTCTTTAGGAACATTAACTCATCAGATTAGGTCACTGGATATTGCTCTGGATTTGCAGATTTAAATATTAAACTTTTAGATTTCAAAAACGGATAAATATTTTTGTTTTGAATATTAAAAAATATATCAAAACCTTGACAAACCTAATTTAATAAGGTAAAATTAATAAAACATGAGTTAAATAAAAAATAATATTTAAAAACATTGATCAGGGAAAGTAATTAAAAATATTTATCTCAGCGAAGCGGGGTTAGTGAGAGCCTGCCGATAACTATTTTAATGAAGTTCCCCTGT
>NZ_QBLR01000308.1:0-3904 GCF_003070835.1 Halanaerobium sp.
TCTCGTGGGCTCGGAGATGTGTATAAGAGACAGGAAATATATTGCTTTAATAATATTTTTAGTTATTATCGGTATTGCTATTCCTTTTTTGTGGAATGACGAATTAAGTAAGATTTCATCCAGTGGACCTTTTAAAGAAAATAAAGTTAACATTCTGGCTGTAGGTTATGACTCTGATATTAATGGAGCTTCCAGAGCAGATACAATAATTTTAATTAGCCTGGATGTAAAGACTAATGAGGCAGGACTGGTTTTTCTGCCCCGAGACACTTATATAAATTCTAATAAAAGAAATTTCACTAAATTGAATTCTTCTCATGTCTATGGGGGGATTAAATTAACTCAGGAAACTGTAGAAGAGATGTTGAATATTGATATAGATTATTATCTGGAAACAGATTTTAGAGGGTTTGAAAAAATAATTGACCGCCTGGGAGGAGTAGAGATTAATGTTTCTAGACATTTAAATTATGTTGATAAAGCAGGAGGGCTCTACATTGATATCCCGGCAGGACAGCAGACATTAAATGGAGAAGAAGCTTTAGAATATGTTCGTTATCGCGATATAACTGGAGATATTGGAAGAATTGAAAGACAGCAGAAGTTTATCGATGCCGTTTTAGCAAAAGTTCTTTCTCCTGCAATAGTTACTAAAGTTCCTGGAATAATTAAAGAAGTTAATGAAGCAGTTAATACTAATATTCCGCTTCAGGATATAACTCCATTTTTGAATACAGCTAAAGAGATTAAATTAAGTCAGATTGAATCAAAAATGCTACCAGGTAAAGCAGAATATATTAATGGAATTAGTTACTGGGTACCTGATATGCAGGAAGCCGAAATTATGGTTGATAATTTGATCAGAAATAAATCTTATATTAAGAACAAAGAATATAATTTAACAGTTCTTAATGGTGTTGGAGACTCAGGTGCAGCTTCAGATACAGCGGGGTTATTAGAAAAATATGGATTTAATATTTCAACTATTGGTAATGCAGATAAATATGATTATGATAGTTCTGTTGTTAAATATTATAGTAAGGATGATGCAGAGACTGCTGCTAAGGTCGCAGAATTACTTGGTGGTAAGACCGAATTTATAGAAGAAGCAGAAGAAGAGTCAAATAAAAAATTAGAAGTTATAGTGGGAGCAGGCTATGAGAAGTCTGTTTAAGGAGGAATGTATTAAATGTCAGATTTAAGTATTAAGGATATTGCACTAATCGCTGCTGATGCAGCTGATGATAAAAAAGCAGAAGATATAGAGGTTCTAAATGTTCAGGGTTTAACTGTAATTGCAGATTATTTTGTGATCTGCAGTGGTAATTCTGATCAACAAGTCAGAGCTATAGCCCGAGCAGTTGATGAAAAATTATCTGAAAAGGGCATTGAACCCAAAAGAATGGCAGGAATGGATGATGCCAGATGGGTTTTAATTGATTATGCAGATGTAATTGTCCATGTTTTTCAAAAAAGGGAAAGAGAATATTATGACCTTGAGCGTCTCTGGTCAGATGCAGAAAAAATTCTGCGTCAGAGTGATGGAGAAGAAGAGTAGTTTAATCGGAGTTTAATTTAATTTTGATTATATAGATAAAATTTTAACTTAATGAGGAGAGTGAAGATCTTTGCAGGACTATTATCCGTTTCAAGAAGTAGAGAAAAAGTGGCTTAAAAACTGGGAAGACTCAAATTTACATAAAACTGGAGATGATCCAGATAAGGAAAATTATTATGTTTTAGAAATGTTCCCTTATCCATCTGGTAATTTACATATGGGTCATGTAAGGGTTTATTCTATTGGAGATGTTATTGCCCGCTATAAGAGAATGAAGGGCTATAATGTGCTTCATCCAATGGGCTGGGATGCTTTTGGACTGCCTGCAGAAAATGCAGCAATTAAGCATGGAAATATTCATCCGAAGGAATGGACCTGGGATAATATTGCCCACATGAAAGAACAGATGAAGGCAATGGGTTTAAGTTATGACTGGGATCGAGAGGTAACTACTGCAGCTGAGGATTATTATAAGTGGACTCAGTGGTTTTTTACTCAGATGTTTAATGATGATTTAGCTTACCGAAAAGAATCTACTGTTAACTGGTGCCCCAGCTGTGAAACAGTACTGGCAAATGAGCAGGTGGTAAATGAAGCCTGTGAGCGCTGTGGTACAGAAGTGGATAAAAGAGACTTAGAGCAGTGGTTTTTAAAGATTACTGATTATGCAGAAAAACTCTTAGATGATCATGAACTTTTAGATGGCTGGCCAGAAAAGGTAAAAACAATGCAGAAAAACTGGATTGGCCGTAGTGAAGGTACAAGAGTTACTTTTGAACTGCCTGAACTTGATAAAGAATTAGAGGTGTTTACAACCAGACCTGATACCTTATTTGGAGCTACTTATATGGTCCTTGCTCCCGAGCACCCTTATGTAAAAGAATTATCAGAGGGTACCGACAAAGAAGAAGAGGTTGAAGCCTTCGTTAAAAAGGCTAAAAAACAGAAAGAACAGGAGAGGACTTCAGCTGATTCTGAAAAACTTGGTCTCTTTACAGGTGCCTATGCAGTAAACCCTGTAAATGGCGAAGAAATTCCTATTTATATAGCAAACTATGTTTTGATGAGTTATGGAACCGGTGCAATAATGGCTGTTCCAGCTCATGACCAGCGTGACTTTGATTTTGCCCGTAAATATGGTATTGAAATTAAAGCAGTTATCCAGCCTGAGGATCAAAAAGAAGAACTGGTTGGTTCTGAGATGGATGAGGCTTATGCTGGCCCAGGACATTTAATTAATTCTGATAAATATAATGGTTTAAGTGTAGAAGAAGCCTTTGATAAAATGGCAGAAGATTTTTCAGAGGCAGGTTTTGTGGAAGTTGAAACTAATTACAGGCTGCGTGACTGGTTAATTTCTCGTCAGCGCTACTGGGGAGCTCCAATTCCTATTGTTTACTGTGAGGAATGTGGACCGGTTGCAGTACCTGAGGAAGATCTACCGGTTAAGCTGCCCCATGATGTGGAATTTTCTCCAACTGGAGAATCACCACTTAAAAAAGTAGATAGTTTTGTCAACACCACCTGTCCGGAGTGTGGGGCTCCTGCAAAGCGCGAAACTGATACTATGGATACCTTTGTTGATTCCTCCTGGTATTTTATGCGCTATGCAGATCCAAAAAATGATAAACTTCCATTCAGCAAGGAAAATGTAGATCAGTGGTTCCCTGTTGACCAGTATATAGGTGGAATTGAGCATGCAATTTTACATTTATTATATGCTCGTTTCTTTACCAAAGTTGTCCATGATATGGATTTAACTGATCATGTTGAGCCTTTTACAAACTGGCTGGCTCAGGGAATGGTACTTAAAGATGGTGCCAAGATGTCTAAATCCAAAGGAAATGTTGTTGATCCTAAGGATATTTTAGCAGAATACGGTGCAGACACTGCCCGCTTATTTATCCTTTTTGCTTCACCACCTGAAAAAGATTTAGAGTGGAGTGATAAGGGAGTTGAGGGTGCTGACCGCTTCTTAAATCGTGTCTGGCGCTTTGTTACTGAAAATCTTGAACTGATTAAGAATTCTAAGACTGAACTTAATCCAGATAACCTGGATAAAGAAGCCAAAACACTTTACCGCACAATGCATGCCAGTATCAAAAAAGTGACAGAAGATGTGGGTCAGAGATTGAACTTCAATACAGCAATCAGTGCGATTATGGAATTAACTAATGAGGTTTATTCTTATCTAAATGATCGCAGTCAGGAAGATACAGATACTGCTCTAATAGAAGAGGTTGCAGAAAACATTGTACTTTTACTGGCACCATTTGCTCCCTTTATTACTGAAGAATTATGGGAATACATAGGTAAAGAAGGAAATGTACACAGAGCAGAGTGGCC
>NZ_QBLR01000309.1:0-3898 GCF_003070835.1 Halanaerobium sp.
AGGCAGTACTATGACTGCATTGACAAGAAAAGAAGAACTTAAAAATCTTTTAGAAAGACTAAATAGTGGTGAGGCTACAGAGAAAGTAAAAAGAGAGGCCCAAGAATTAATTAACAGCATTAGCGCGAAAGAACTTTCGGAAGCTGAACAGGAATTAATTAATGATGGTTTAGAAGAAACTGAATTGAGACATTTATGTACTGCTCATATTGAAGCAATGGCAGAAGAATTAAAGGAATTAAAGGCTGATGTACCAGTTGGTCACCCTTTAAGCACTTTGATTTCTGAACATGAAGAAATTTTAAAAATCTTAGAACGTCTGGATAAAGTTAATTCTGAAATTCAAAAACTAGATGATTTTGATCCTGATAATCCTTTATTTGATGAATTAAAGAATATTGGCAGCAAATTATTGGATACCGAAAAACATCATACTCGAGAGGAAGAAACATTATTTCCTGAAGTTGATAAGAGCGGTGTAACAGGTCCAACCAGAATTATGAGAATGGAACATGACGATCTCTGGCCTCATAAAGAAAGAATTAATGAGATGGCAGAAAATGCAGATGAGATTGATTTTGAAGATTTTAAAAGAGAAATTAAAGAACATGCTGACTATGTTGTTGTAACTTTAAGAGATCATATTTTTAAAGAAAATAATATCCTATATCCAACAGCTAAAGATGTTATTGAAGAAAGCCAATGGGAAGAGATTAAAAGCAAAAGTGATGAGATAGGTTACTGCAGCTTTACTCCAGCAGCAGAATTAAATAATATTCTTTTTGCCAGACTTAATAATTAAATAAATATATTATTAGAAATTTACTCCTCTTTAAACAGATTTGTTTTTAAATTGTCTGTTATGAAGGGGAGTTTTTTTGATTTTGCTCATAAAATTTGATTTTTTAGTAAAAATAAGATATTATTAAGTTAGATTTAACAATTAATAGTAAAGATAAGTAAATTATAATTAAATGGGGGAATAAAAATGAGTAATAATTTAATCGATGTTTTTGTAGAAATTCCTAAGGGAAGCAATAACAAATACGAATATGATAAAGAAAAGGGGAAGTTTAGACTTGATAGAGTGATGTATTCTCCGGTTTATTATCCGGCAGATTATGGTTATTTAGAAGAAACTTTGGCTGATGATGGAGATCCGCTTGATGCAATGGTTTTGACAACTTTTCCAACCTTTCCTGGTTGTATTATTACTGCTAAGGTAATTGGGATGTTTATCATGGAGGATGAAAAAGGTAGAGATGAAAAGATATTTTCTGTACCTGAACATGATCCTAGATTTAGAAACACAAACACTCTTTATGATTTGGAAGAACATCTTTTAAAAGAATATGAACACTTTTTTTCCGTTTATAAAAACTTAGAAGAAAAAAAGGTAGATATAATTGGTTGGGCCGGAATTGAAGAGGCCTTTGAAGTTATTGAAGAATCAAAAAAAGCATATCAAGAAAATAATTAAGAAACTGATAATGGGGGTTGATCATATGAAATCAGAAGATCTAAAATTTGTAAGTACAGCTTGGGCAGCAGAACATTTAACTGATGATGATTTAATTATTATTGATTCACAGGCAGATTCACATGATTATATAATTGAACATTTACCAGGTGCTTTTTATTTTAATGAAAATTTATTTAGACTTAGTGCTGATGGAATTCCTAATTCTTTCATTGCTGAAAAAGCAGTTGAATCACATTTAGAAAACATAGGTTACACAGGGAACCAAAAGATATTGATTTATGGTGGAACTGGCAAAGCAAGCGAAGAGAGCAGCAAGAATGCTCCTTTTATGACTGCCTACAGTCTTTATCGAGCCGGAGTCGAAAATATTTATATTTTAGATGGGGGATTAAATAAGTGGAGGCAGGAAAACAGAAGAGTTGAAAAAGGATATCCGACTGCTTCTAGGGGCAGCTTTAAAGCTGAGCTGAGGCATGATTTATTAGTTGATATGGAACATGTTAAAGAAGCTTTGGCAGATCAAAATAAGATTTTAGTTGATGTTAGAGCAAAGGGTGCATATCTAGCTAAGGGAGGTCCCTGGTCAAGAGCCGGCCATATCCCAGGAGCTATTAATATTCTATTGGATGAAATTTTAGCTGCAGCTAATCCATTTAAATTAAAGCCTCAGGCTGAAATTGAAGCTTTAATTGATAAATATGGCTTAGATAATAAGGAAGAAATAATTATCTACTGTGGAACTTCACATAATGCGGTAGTCTTATTTTTAGTATTTAAGTTCTTATTAAATTTAGATAATATTCGTTTTTATGAAGGCGGTTACACAGAGTGGTCAATTTTTTCAGAAAATCCAGTTGAAAAAGAAGCTAATTAAAAGATGCAGTATGTTTAATAATGGATTAAAAGCTTGCTTAGAGAGGGAGGAAATCAATGTTATTTAAAAAAGTTAAATCTGAAGGTCTGGCTCATTTTTCTTACATTATTGGGGATCAGACTGAAGCAGCTGTTATTGATCCCCGAAGAGATATTGATATTTATTTAGAAATTGCTAAAAAAGAAGGAATGAAGATTAAATATATATTTGAAACCCATAGAAATGAAGACTACATTATCGGATCAAGGGCATTAGCAAAGAGATCTAATGCTGAAATTTTTCATGCAGATGGTGAATTAGACTATCAATATGGGCAGTTGGTTGAGGCTGGTAAGGATTATCAAATTGGTAGATTGAAAATTAAAGCTCTACATACACCAGGTCATACTAAAGGTTCTCATTCTTATCTATTAAAGGACTATGATCAGAATCCCTGGATGCTTTTTAGTGGAGATATTCTTTTTGCTGGAGATGTGGGAAGAATTGATTTTTATGGAGAAGATAATATTCCTGAAATAGCAGCTTTACTTTATGACTCACTATATAATAAAATATTACCTTTGGGTGAAGAAGTAATACTATGTCCTGCCCACGGGGCTGGCTCAGTTTGTGGTAGTCAGATAGCAGATCGTGAGCTGACAACTATTGGGATTGAAAAACGATCCAATCCATATCTGCAGTTTCAAAGCAAAGATGATTTCATAAATGAAGTAGGAAAGATGGAAGCAAAACCTAAATATTTTGAAACTATGGAAGCAGCAAATCTTAACCCAGCTGCTGCTAAAGATGCTCCTTTTATATCTGCTCTAAGCCCCAAAGAATTTGAAAAAGAAATGAAAAAAGAGGACACAGTTGTTATTGATATCCGGAGTGATAGTGATTATGCAGCCTCCCATATTCCGGGTTCAGTCTTTTTATGGGAGGATATACTTTCGGGTTTTGTAGGATGGTTTTTGGAGAATAACAAAAGAATTCTTCTTGTAAATAATGGTGATTATCCGGAAAAAGCAGTTAGTTATTTATTTCGAATGGGTTTTGAAAATCTTGTTGGTTATTTGGCAAGAGGAATGTTAAGCTGGCATATGGCTGCTAAAAGCACAGAATCAACAGCTATTATAAATGTTGCTCAATTATGTAATTTACTTGATACTCGTGCTGAGGCTGAATATTTGCTCCTTGATATAAGAAAAGAAGAAGAAAAAGAAGAGGAAGGTTATATCGATGGTGCTTTAGAAATACCTCTGACAGTTCTGCAGGCTAATTTAGTTAAATATGCAGAAGAAATAGATAGAGGTGGTGAAATTTATATATTCTGCGGCAGTGGTATGAGATCAATGACGGCCGCCAGTTTATTAGAAAATAAAGTTGAAAACAAAGTTAAAGTAGTACTTGGTGGTTTAAATGCCTGCTCTTCAACCAGCTGCCCTATCAAAATAGAAGAATAAAATTATTAGATTTTTTAAAGCAAAAAAGTCTTGAGCATTTGAACTTGCTCAAGACTTTTGATTTATTTCCTTATTAAACGATAGAATTCAATTAGC
>NZ_QBLR01000310.1:0-3893 GCF_003070835.1 Halanaerobium sp.
CTTGAGGAAGCATGTGCACCGGTAGAATCTTTTGAACGCTTAAAGGTTGATGCCGATGGGACAATGGCTAAAGAAGAAGTACCTCAGAGAACTATAGATCTGGAGGATCGGATAGCTGCTGATCGTCCTCAGGCAATTTCATATACAGGTGATCAGGGAATAAAGCTCAAAGATGTTTATCAGAACGAGGCTTCCCTGGAAGATTTTATTGCTCAGCTGAGTGACGAGGATCTGGCCTGTCTGATGCGGGGTGAAGGGATGAGTTCTCCGAGAGTAACTCCCGGAACTGCTGCAGCTTTTGGTGGTGTGAGTGAAAATCTGGTTGACTTTGGAATTCCTGCTGCCGCTGCTGCTGATGGACCTTCTGGAATTAGAATGGACTGCGGTACAACTGCTTTCAGTCTGCCAAACGGAACATCTTTAGCCTGTACATTTAATTTAGATTTAGTAGAGGCGCTATTTGATCTGATGGGACAGGAACTACTGGCAAATCAAATTGAAACTATCCTGGGACCGGGAATGAATATTCATCGAACACCTTTAAACGGACGGAACTTTGAATACTTTTCCGAAGACCCACTTCTGACCGGTAAAATGGCAGCAGTACAGCTTAAAGCAATGAATAAATACAAGGTTACCGGAACCGTAAAACATTATGTCGCCAATAATCAGGAATCTCACCGACACGATGTAAATGCAGTTGTTTCCGAAAGAGCCTTAAGAGAAATTTACCTAAAAGGCTTTGAAATTGCAGTCAAAGAGGGTGAAGCAGCTTCCATTATGTCTACTTATGGTGGTTTAAATGGAATTTGGACAGCCGGAAACTATGACCTTCTGACTACGATTTTAAGAGATGAATGGGGTTTTGATGGAATTGTAATGACTGACTGGTGGGCAAGAATCAATGAAGAAGGCGAAAAAGCCAGAAAAGGAAATACCATTCCGATGGTAAGAGCTCAAAATGACTTATATATGGTTAGTGAAAATCCTGAAGAAAATAGTGCTGAGGATAATACCTTAGAAGGCCTGAAAGAAGGAAGAATCACCAGAGGCGAACTGCAGCGTAATGCAGCAAATATCTTGAACTTTATAATGGATTCAGCAGTGATGGAAAGACATCTTAGTGGTCCAGGTGAAGCATCAGCTGCAGCAGAGAGTAATGATGAGCCAGGAAATGTAATGGAATATTATGATCTGGCTGAGGTAGAAGCTATTGATCTTTCTGATGTAGATACTGCCAAAGGAGAATCAGTTGTATTTGGCATAATTAGAGATAAGAAGGGAATTTATAAGCTGAAGCTTGAAATGAAAGCAAGTGGCGGAGAACATGCTCAGATTCCTGTTTCCTTATTCCTTAATAATAAATTGGATTCGACCATTACTTTAAATGGTACTGGAGAATGGAAGACAGTTGAAAAAGAGATAAATCTCTGGAGCAAAAACAATTACCTCAAACTTTATTTTGCTCAGAGCGGAATGAAGCTTGGAAAAATGACTGTTGAATTTGAAAAAGAAGTTGAGTCAGAGTAAGTTTAAAGTTAAAATGTTAAAACAATATATAGTATAAAAAACAAAGGCACCTGCTAAAAACAGGTGCCTTTATAAATTTAAAAGAATATATTAATTTTGCAAAACACCAGTTTGCGACATAGTGCTGTCATACCCCTGTGTTATTCTTTAAATAGAACAGCAAAGATAAGAAAATCAATGAGATATAGATTTTAATTAATTATTAAAAAGTGAATAATAATTCAAGGGGGCTTCAAAATGAAGAGTAACAATTTGGCGAAAAAAACTCAATCCTGGGCCAACAAAATAAAAAGCTATCAAAAAAAGGCACCGAATCTTTTTAATGAAGATGTTGAAAAGTCAGCTTCAGAATTTAGGATAGATCACTATTTTGATATTCTTGACAGAGTTGAGCTTGAAAAAGGCTGACTGGTAGATTATCTTTATATTCAGCAGGGAATTGGAGGTGGGCCTGAAATAATTGCCTACCCCGAGGCTAAAAAAGAAGACTATATAAAAATAATAAATAAAATAAACGATAATGAGCTGGATTACAATTCAGGAGACAGTGACTCAGAAAATATTATTCATACTTTTTTAAACTATGATGATGTAGATAATTATTTAGATCATGTTAAGCTTGATGGAAGTGAAGAATCATATCTTCAATTTGTAATTTTAGCCGCCCTCGGTTCTCAGTTTTCACTTTTCTGGCATGCTCTCTATAATGACAAGAAATTTGTCTGCACCTCCGAAAAGGCCGACAAAATTATTAAGAGAATAAATAAAAATGATGAAAATATGGATTTTATGCAAGATGAATTATTTGATCAGCAGTTGAGAGAGATTGATTTTGCTCCCCAGATAACTATTAATAAAGATAAAGTAACTGTTAGGCTGGTCTTTTTCACTAAATGGGGAGGTTTTATAGAAGCGAAGTATCAAGTTAAAAAAGATTTTCCTCATAAAATTATTGAAAGAGAAACTGAAACTTTGATTGACTATAATTGCGGCTATGTTTATTAATTTTAGCCTGAACTGAAGTTTTAAATTTAAAGAAGCGCCGTCCTGAGCTGGACAGCGCTTTTTTTAATGTTCATTTGATCAGCGTGTATATTCACCTTTTAAAACAGCTTTCTGCAGTACATGACCTTCCATCGCCTTGAGCAGCGTTTCTTTGTCAGCCCCAGCTTTTAAAGCAAGCTGATCATCAAGAGCATAAACATAGAATCTGTAGGTGTGAACTCCACTGGGAGGAGCTGGCCCCAGATAACCTAATTCATTAAAGTCATTTTTACCCTGCAGGGCTCCTTTGAGTTCTTTGACTTCTTCTTTCCTGGCAATATTTTTTGGAATTTCACTGACATCTGCCGGTATATTCCAGATCAGCCAGTGGGTAAAAGTACCATTGGGAGCATCCGGGTCATCGACAATAACAGCCAGAGTTTCAGCTTCTGCAGGTACATTTTCAATGATTAGTGGTGGAGAGATATCCCTGCCGTCAGCTGTATATTCTTCAGGGATAAAACCACCATCCTCAAAAGCAGATTTAATAACTAAATCTTTTCCCATTAGCCTAAACCTCCTTTCTTAATTTCAAAAAACAATCGACTCTTTTTAATTTTTATCATCAGCAAATTTAAAAACTTTTGCTTTAAGTTAATAATAACAGAAAGTATTCAGAAAATAAAGTTAATTTCAGACTCAGCTGAAATTAAGATGTCCAAATTAAATATTTGGCTATTGAGATATAATTTTTTTAAATTCATATTCCCTTCATAATTTACTCCTATAATTAGCTTAGAATCAAAAAAGAAGTAAATATTAATTAAGGAGTGAATTTAAAAATGAAAAAATTATTAAGAGTTTTTTTAGTATCAGCTTTATCATTAACTTTAGCTGCAGGAGCTATTATGGCTCAGGGCCCTGGTAATGCAGTTCGCAGTCCAGAAGATATTGTAGATGACTATCCAGCAGCTGAACTCAGCGAAAAACAGATAGCAGATTTGGAATTCATGTATGAGGAAGAAAAACTGGCCAGAGATTTATATGCCCGCTTAGGTGAAGAATGGAATCTGCCTGCCTTTGAGAACATCTCCCAATCAGAAGCACAGCATATGGCAGCTTTAGAAGCTTTATTTGCCAAATATGATTTAGAAAAACCGGCTGCAGTTCCTGGAGAATATAATAATAGTGAACTGGCAGCAGTATATGATGAATTTTTAGCCAGAGGTTTAGAATCTGAAGCAGCAGCATTAGAATTAGGCAAAGAATTAGAAATAAAAGATATTGCAGATTTAGAAGAAGTAATGATCGATGCTCCGGAAGATTTTAAAGCTGTCTATGCTAATCTGAAAGCAGTCAGTGAAAATCACTTAGCAGCC
>NZ_QBLR01000311.1:0-3864 GCF_003070835.1 Halanaerobium sp.
ATTGTAAACTATAAGGGGGAAGATAAAATGAATAAGTTTAGTGATTATCTAGCAGGGATCATCCTATTACATCAGAAGAACAATAAATAAATTATTATAATTTTATTTTATCTATAATCTGTTATAAAATCAAGAATGAAAACAATAAGGGGGAAGATAAAGATGAATAAAATTAGTGATTATTTGGCAGGAATAATACTTACAATTATATTAGCTTTGACTGCTAAAGCTTTAAGCAGCTACATACCAATGCATTTAATCAGCGGCAGTGTGCTGGCACTGATGTTGGGAATGCTTTTAAATCCTATTATTAGAGAAATTTCTATTTTAAACAGCGGTATCAATTTTGTTTCCAAGAAAATTTTAAAGGCAGGAATTGTACTGATGGGACTTACTTTGAGTTTTTCTCAGGTTTTATCTGTCGGTGGTTATTCATTAATTGTGATGACCTTTACTCTGCTGACCGCCTTTGGAGGAGGGTATTTATTTGGCCGTCTTTTTAATATGAACTGGAAACTTTCAAGTCTTATTTCCGCTGGTACCGGTGTCTGCGGGGGCTCTGCAATTGCTGCAGTAGCTCCAACAATTGAGGCGGACAACAGCCATATTGCCTATGCTATTTCCGCTACTTTTATTTTTGATGTGCTGATGGTAATCTTATTTCCTCTAGCAGGCAGATATTTTGGTATGAGTGATTTAGGTTTTGGCCTCTGGGCGGGAACAGCAGTTAATGATACCTCCTCGGTGGTAGCAGCTGGCTATGCTTTTTCTGATGCTGCCGGCGCTTTTGCTGTGATAGTTAAATTGACCAGAACTCTTTCTATAATCCCTATAGTTATGATTTTTTCTGTGATCAATGCCAGAGAAAATAAAAAGCTGGGTTTAAGTTCAAATAAGCAGGAAGAAAAAGTTGAAATCAAAAATATATTTCCCTATTTTATTCTCTTGTTTTTAGTAATGGTCGCAGTTAAAAGTACCGGTTTAATTTCAGCTGAATTAAGCAGCAATATTGCTTCCATATCAAAATTCATGATGATTATGGCTTTAGGAGCAATTGGACTGACAACAAATTTTAGCGAGGTATCTGATTCAGGAATTAAACCATTACTGCACGGTTTTATTATCTCTTCACTGGTAGTTGTTGTTTCTTTTACAGTTCAGATCTTTATTGGTCAGATCTAGGCATTTAAATTTAGAAGAGCTCATGTTAAGATAAAGTTAAAGGAAGTGATTATTAATATGAATAATATAAAGTTTAAGGCACTGGAAGTAAGTGAGATTAATGGAGAATATAAAAGAGAAATTATTGAGAAAGAAATTAAGGATCTGCCAGCAGGAGAACTAATAGTTAATGTTAAGTATTCTTCTTTAAATTACAAAGATGCTCTATCTGCAGCGGGTAATAAGGGGGTTACCAGAGAATATCCCCATACACCCGGTATTGATGCAGCAGGCATAGTTGTAGAGGATCAAAGTGGAACTTATCAAAAAGGTGATGAGATAATAGTTACCGGTTATGATTTAGGAATGAATACTTCCGGTGGACTTGAGGAATATATCAGAATCCCAGCAGACTGGGCTGTAAAATTACCGGAGAATCTGACTTTAAAAGAAAGTATGATTTATGGTACAGCAGGTTTTACGGCAGCTCTCTCGGTTTATAAACTTCTAGCAGCAGCTGTTGAAGGGAAAGATATTCTGGTTACTGGTGCTTCCGGAGGAGTTGGGAGTTTTGCCTCTGCCATTCTAGCAAAGCTCGGTTATGAAGTTACAGCAGCAACTGGTAAAACTGAGGCAGAAGCTTATTTTAATAACTTAGGGGTAAAAAATATTATTGATAGAAAAGAACTTGATGATGATTCTGCTAAAATGCTTTTAAAGGAAAAATGGTCTGGAGTTATTGATACAGTTGGAGGTAATCTGCTTTCTACCGCAATTAAATCAACCAGATATGGTGGAGCTGTAACCTGCTGTGGAAATGTAGCTTCTGCAAAACTGGATCTGAATGTTTATCCCTTTATTTTAAGAGGAGTCAGCTTATTTGGAATAGATTCAGTTCAGTGCAAAAGAAGCTTGCGAGAAGTGATCTGGCAGAAAATTGCCTCAGACTGGAAAATTGAACAACTGGATGATTTTTCTAATCAAGTAATTTTAAATGACTTAAATGAGCAGATTGATAAAATGCTGGCCGGAGATTCAAAAGGTAGAGTTATTGTTAAAATATAATTTTTAGCTAATTAAATAGTTTATTGCAGAAGAGTGGCTGTTTTCAGCTGCTCTTTTTTTAGGAAAAATCAAAAAATAATTATCTTTAATTCATATTCTCTTCACATTTTTTTATTATACTATAAGAGAAGAAGGAAGAGAAGAAGGTTAATATAGTAAGTGCTGTTTAATATTTAACAATCACGATATTATTGTTGACAGAATTAAACCCGAGTGTTATACTATGTTTAAGATACATTGCAGGGGTATCCTGGGGTTGAAAAAGGAGGAAGTTAGAATGAAAATAAGATCACTGCTAACTTTAATCATAGTTTTAGTAATTGGATCTTTTTCTATTGTTTTGGCTCAGCCTGGATTTGGACCTGGATCAATGCCGGGGCCAGGGATGATGGGGCCGGGAATGATGGAATCAGTTGACAGTGAGTATGATTTTTTAGTTAAAATGATACCACATCATGAAGAAGCAGTTTACAATGCAAAGATTCTAAGAGATAACACAAATAGAGAAGAGATGCGTGAATTTGCTAGAGATATTATAAAAGTACAGACTCAGGAAATTGAAGAAATGAAAAAATATCTGGCTGAGTGGTATCCTGACAGAACAAATAATTATCAGTACCAGCCGATGATGGGAGATTATAAAAATCTTAGTGGTGAAGAGCTGGATTATGCCTTTTTAGAAGATATGATTTTTCACCACATGGGAGCAGTTATGATGTCACAGCAGTTAATTGTACAGGATCTGGCTGAACACCGCTCTGTATATTTGCTGGCTCAGAGTATTAGAGACAGTCAGCGTCAGGAAATTTTTATGATGCGTGATTGGCTTGATAAATGGTATAACTGAAGTAATAATTTTAAAACAGGAGGGATAATGATGATGGGATTTGGCCCTGGAATGATGGGTGGAGGATTTTCAATTATATTCTGGATAGTAATCATTGGAGTAGTATATTATTTCTTTAAAGAATATAACAGACATAACCATAATAATAGTCATGATCGTAGAAGTGGTGGCCCGGATTATAAGGGGCGAAGAAATTTTGATGATAATCGAGATGAATTTAATAATAGAAAAGAAATTGAATATAGAAAAAGTGAAGATAGTGCAGAAAAGATTGCCAGAGAGCGTTATGCTAAAGGCGAAATTACTAAAGAAGAATTGAAAGAAATACTTGATAATTTAAATAATTAGATTTAAAATATAAGGAGGAATAATGATGATTGACATCCTCCCCGCCCGTTCCTATCGTCACGAACGAGGATTCCTTAAAAGAACTTGCGAGGTTGTCGAATGATTAGAAGACAGTCTATTTCTAGTAGCCCAATATGACTTCGACTTCAGGCTGTGCCATCAGCCCTCCTGAGATAGCCGACTATACATTTCACTAACTCTCCTTTTTATAACGCATTGTTGAGTTAGTATGAAGGGCATCGAGCCCTCCTCATTAGTATAATCCTAGCATTATGCTAATATAGGCACTCAGGCACTTAGACTATTACCATCTAAGTAGGTTGTTGCTCTAAATATTTATTAGATATATTACGACTTGCATTTAAATCAGAGTGGATATGATTACCACACTCGCAAGAGTATAGATTAGTTTTGCGGTTAGATTTTTTAATTTTGTTGCATTT
>NZ_QBLR01000312.1:0-3859 GCF_003070835.1 Halanaerobium sp.
ATATGGTAGAGTTAGATAAAGACTCGGTAATTTATGAGTTATGGCAGCTGCAGAAAAGAGTTTTTCAGGATAAGTAAAATGAAATAACTTATAAGGAGATGATTTAGATTGTTAGTATCATCAAAAGAACTATTTAAAAAAGCGAGAAAAAGGAAATTTGCAATTCCAGCTCCTAACTTTACAGATCAAAATTCTATAAAAGCTTATGTAGAAGTAGCAGAAAAATTAGATTTGCCTGTAATTTTAGCTTATGCTGAGGTCCATAAAGAATATTTATCTTTTGAAGAGGCATTAATGCTGGGCAAGTATTATGGTGAAAAGGCAAACATTCCAGCAGTTTTACATTTAGATCATGGCACAACTAAAGATTTAATATTTAAGGCTATTGACCAGGGATTTAAATCAGTAATGATTGATGCCTCAATGGAAAGCTTTGATAAAAATGTTGAAAAAACAAAAGAAATTGTAGAATATGCTCATCTTAGAGGAGTAGTAGTTGAAGCTGAGATTGGGCATGTAGGTGGTGGAGAAGAATATAATAGTAAAGATGATAGTGATAGTATATATACTACTGTTGAAGATGCAAATAGATTTATCCAAGCCACAAATGTTGACTCTTTAGCTATTTCTATTGGGACAGCACATGGTGCTTATAAGGGAGAACCTGTTATAGATTTTAACCGATTAAAAGAAATAAGTAAAGCAGTTGAAACACCATTAGTCCTTCATGGAGGTTCATCATCGGGTGATGAAAATTTGGAAAAATGCGCCTTAGAAGGCATAAACAAGATTAATATCTATACAGATTTAGTAACTGCAGCCTATGATGAAGTTCAAAAAGTTAAAACGAATGACTACTATGAATTGAGAAATGCACAAATAAATGGAATGAAAAAATGTTTGGAACATTATTATGGGGTGTTTCATACAAGTAAATTCAAGAACCAATAGTAGAACCAATTTTATTAAGGAGGAATAATATAATGAAAGAAATAGGCACACCATTCTTTATTTGCAACCCTAAATCTTATCTTTATGGAGAAGAGTGTTTAGATTTGGCTAAAGCGGCAGATGATTTTGCTGAAAAATATGGAGTAGAAACTTTCTTCACAGCCCCTTATGCTGATTTAGCTAAAATTAATGATAATACTGAGAATATAATAGTAACAGCACAACATATGGATCCTTTAAGTCCTGGACGTGGAATGGGCCATGTTTTACCGGAATCTTTAAAAGCAGTAGGAGCTAAAGCAGTATTTTTAAATCATGCCGAACAATCTTTAAAGCTAAATACTTTAGTCAAAACCATAAAAAAAGCTAAAGAGCTGGATATCATTACGGTTGTTTGTGCAGATTCTTTAGAAGAAGCTTTAGCCATTGCCAAACTAGGACCAGATATTCTATTGTGTGAGCCGACAGAATTAATTGGAACGGGTCAAACAAGTAGTTTTGACTATATAATTGAAACAACTACAAAAATTAAAGAAATTGATGAAAGCATTCTAGTTATGCAGGCCTCGGGTATTAGTAATGGAGAAGATGTTTATAATACAATAGTTCACGGAGCAGATGGAACTGGAGCAACAAGTGGTATTATGGAAGCTCCAGATAAGGCTAAAAAATTAGAAGAGATGATACAAGCAGTTGTGAAAGCTGAAAAAGAAATTAAATAATATTGAGCCTATTTTCATATAAAGATGTTATTGGAGGATGATAAATATGAGTGTTTATAAAAAACAAATTACATTAAATTCAGATGAAGGACATGCAACATTTTTTGATATTACACCTGAAGTAAAAAAGGCAATTAAAGATAGCAATATTAAAGAAGGGATTTGTACAGTTATTTCACCACATACAACTTGTTCTGTATTTTTTGAAGAATTTGCACATGATAAAGATGAAAATGGTAATGAGTTTCTTCAGGTTGATTTAAATAATGTATTAAAAAAGATTATTCCTGATCATGATTCAAAAGAGCAATACCTTTACCCAGGTGAAGAACATTATCAGGCTGTAGAATCATGGCCAAATGCAGAGGCTTATTTGCCTAATGGTGATCGAACTGCTTTATTTAATGGAGATGCGCATTTGAAATCAACTTTAATTGGTTCCAGCGAAACATTTGAAGTAGATAATGGTGAGTTAGGTGTAGGAACAACTGGTTATGTTTATTTTGTTGATTTTGATCGCACAAGAGCTCGTGAACGCAGATGTAAAATAGTTATTATAGGATAATAAATTAAAGGTATTTATCAGATTTTATTGAACTTATTGGTTAGAGATAATATAAATTATTAAAAGTCTGGTAAATTGAGTGATAATACTTTTAATAGTAATGATTTACACCTAGCTTAAAAGATTCATAAAGGAGAATGAAAATCATGGAAAAAGTAGAAACTTATTTGCATTGCGTTAAATGTGATGAAGAGACAGAACATGTAGTGATTTATTTGGATGATGAAATAAAAAGTATTAAATGTAAAAAGTGTGATCGAGTCTCTGGAATTGATAAAAAAGAATTGCTTGAATTGTATACAATGGAAACAGTTGAGCATATTTTGAAAGAGCCTTTAAAATTAAATCAGGGTATAAAAGAAGATGGCTCTAAGTTTTTATTTTCTTTTTCAAAAAGGTTACTAACTAAACCTTATCGAGTTATTAAAGAAGTTTTTGAATTGTTAGAAGACTAGGTGTCCTAAAATTTTTAGATGTAAAAAATACTTCCAAATATATAGTCTATTTTAATTAGACTGCCTATTTTGGAAGTATCATATCAATATCAGCTATTTTTCTTTTTTAACTTATCTAAAAGACTGCCGACTCTCTTTTCGGCAGCTTTTTTTTCGTCTTCTTTTAATTTGAAATTAATTTCTAAGATGCTTCCTTCTTCTGCAGCTTCTGGAAGCTCAGATAGAGGTAGAAAAAAATCTTCTTTTTCCTGGGGGCGAATTAAAAGTCTTGCTTTTCCGTTCTCAATTTTATCAATTGTTGCTTTCATTAGATCATCCTTTCAATTTAGTAGTTATTAATATCTAGATTAATTTTTCTAATTACTCAACATTAGTGATTTTTACCATCCAAATAAATTAATTGATAGTTATTTTGTCCTGCCAGCGCTCAAATTTATAATCATCAATACTATTAACCTTTTTGATTTCTTCCAGTTTTTCAAACGGACCATGTTCATTTCGATATTTGATGATTTTCTCAGCTGTTGCTGGTCCAATTCCCCAGAGTTTATCTAAAACAGCCGCTTCAGCTGAATTAATATTGATTAATGATGTTTCTGTTTTTGAAGTATTATTATTTTTTGAATCAAGTTCTGCCCCAGCCATAATATTGTTTGAACTTCTATCTATTTTTACGGTATGATTTCTACCATCAGCTGTAATTACAATGTTTCCATTTAAATCATTTCTAAATACATTGGCGGCTTCAGTTTGGTATAGTTTAATTATTTTTGATTTAGGATGACCATAACTGTTATCACCACCAACTTGAATTACTGCAGTTTTTGGTTCTAAACTTTTTACCCAGGCTGTTGAGCTTGAGGTATCACTGCCGTGATGAGGAACCTTAATTATATCTGCTTTTAAATTAGGATTTTCTGCTAACAGTTCTTTTTCTACTTCCTTTTCAATATCTCCTGTAAATAAGAATCTTTGCTGCCCATAATTTAAGACGAAAACCAGTGAAGAATTATTTAAATTGTATTGATTAAGACTTTGATCTGGATGCAGAAAATGGATTTCGATTGCTCCAATTTTAAATTTATCTCCCTGTCGAGGGGTATCAAAACTGATATTTTCCTGGTCAATTTTGATCAAATAATTTTCATAAGTTTTAGAACTGTGAA
>NZ_QBLR01000313.1:0-3851 GCF_003070835.1 Halanaerobium sp.
ATATAACACTTTTCTCTCAACCTGTCAATTGAATTTTGAAAATAATCACTTTTTATAAATTTTTATCTCTAATCCTATTTTAATTTCAGGTATTTCTTTTTGTTCCAAATTGATATCTCCAGGTAATTCAACCTCTTTTTCCCCATTAAACTTCAAACTACAGTGACCTAAATTTTCAATATTTTTGTTTACAACATTTCCTACAGCCAAAATCTCAAACTGTTGATTCCCAATTTCTAAAATATCCCCTGCTTCAATCTCAGCCTTTTTAAATTCTGCTTCATGCATAACAGAAATTTCAGCTAATTCAGCTGGTGCGTTTGTTTTATATAAAATTATTAAATTACCATCAATCATATCTCCAGCTAAATCTCCAATTTCATTAATCACAGTTTTGTAAATAGTGTTCATTTTAAGTCCTCCCAAATACTAAATTAAAAATCAATTAAAATTATTTAAATAAGGGGCCGAATAAATTCGGCCCTATCTAAAATATACTCTTATTATTTTACAAAATTATATTAGAAATTTTTATTCCAATTCTTATAATAGCATATATCAATTTGTTATAACATATGTTTAATATAAACCAAAGCTAGCAAAGTAAGCTATTACTGTAGCTATCGGCCCAGTAATTACACGTGATATAAGAACTGCTGGAACACCAATTTTAGTTGTTTCAGGATCTGCTTCCCCTAAACTTAAACCTACAGGAATAAAGTCACAACCTACCTGAGGATTTATTGCAAATAAAGCTGGCAAAGCAAACTGAGGTGGTATATTACCTTTTCCAATCTCAACTCCAATTAAGGTACCTACAACTTGAGCAATAATAGCTCCCGGTCCTAAAACTGGAGATAAAAATGGTAAGGATGCTATAACAGTTAAAAGTAATAGTCCCGGAAAAGAACTGGCAAGAGGTGATAACTGGTTAGCAATTATTTCACCAATTCCAGTTTTATTAATAATACCAATTAACATTGCAATAAAAGCCATAAAAGGTATTATAGTAGTTATTAACTGATCAATGGTTTGTTTACCAGATTGATAAAATATATTTACTACTCCACCCATTACATCACCAATTTTAGCTATAAAGCCAGTAAAGCCTCCAGATTTCTTTTGTTTTGCTTTGGCCTCTTTCTTATGAGTTTCATAACCTTTATTTTCTTTCTTGTCTTCTGTAACTTCTTGTTTCGTTTTTTCTTTATTTTCTACTTCTTCATCAGTATATTTAATTAATGAGTCCATATTTTTTTCTTTTACACCAGAAACATAAAGTTCTTCAGTAATGAATTTCGCCAGTGGACCAGATTTACCTACAGCATGGACATTAATTGTAGGGATATTCTTTTTTGGATAAACACCACAACGAGCAGTTCCACCACAATCAATAACTACACAAAAAACTTCATCTTCTGCTGGAGAATTATTAAAACCATCTACAGCTTTTCCTCCAGTCATCTCCGCAATCTTTTCTGCTACAGGGTGAATTCCTCCACCTGTCACTGATGATACTATATATTTGTCATCTGTAGGTTTTAATACTAAGGGTCCTCCCCAACCTGAACTTGATTTTGTAACTTTAATTGCTTTATACTGTGGCATTTAATTCCCCCCCTTGCTTGTCTTCAAATCCTTCTAATTCAATATTTTCTCTTTTAGCCATAAATGCTGTAATTCTTTCTGTAACTACTCCACGAATAAATATCACAACAACACCTACTAGAAAATATCTTAGTGCTATTGGACCTAATGAATGTCCTGCATCCTGAATTCCGTTAGCTATTCCCAGATAAACAAATAACTCGGCCGGATTAGCATGTGGGAATAATCCTGTAATCGGGTGTACAAATGATACTGCTGAATCATAAAAGGCTGGCTTATATCTTTCTGGTAAAAATGTACCAAAAGTATATGCCATTGGGTTAGTCAAAAAGAAAACTGCTAAAATGGGTAAAAGTGTATAACGGAGTACTATATTACCTCCAATTTTCGCAGCAAAACCCTTGATTTTCTCTTCTCCTACCATATTTCTAATTGAATAAACCGCAGTCATTAAAACAACTAAAGTGGGAACAATTCCGGTCACTAAGCCCATGAATGTTTCTCCACCAGCTTGAAATAATCCAATAAACCACTCAGCAAAAACAGTTAATATTTCCATTTAACCATTCACCTCCAAATTTTTTGTGAAAAATAAATATTATATAATCCATTTGACTTGCTTTAACACTAATTAATACTTCATTCACCTCCTTAAATAAAATAAGCCAAGAAGTTAAGTTTCTACTTCTTGGCCCAAGGCCCTCAAAATTAATTTTCTACTTTTTCTATTTTTACAATAAATTTTTCTTTGTTACCCAAAACAACTACTTTATTATGATTAAATAACTTATAAATTTTATCTCCAGGTTGAACTTTAGGAAGCTTTTTAGTTTTCAATTTTAACTCCTCCCGTGTTGTTTTTTAACTGTCCTCTAATACTCTCCACGGCTTCTTCCACAACTTCTTTAAAATCACCTGATAAATTTTTGCCCAATTCATCAATTTTATATCCTATTAATTCATTTTTTTCTTTAAATCTCGTAAAAACAGAGATCCCCCTCATTTCTTCTGCCTTTATCACTTCACCAGATTCATTACTAACCAGCAAAAGAATTCTACCTCTACCTAATTTTTTTTTCATTCTGCCTACACCAAGATAACCAACTTTCCCCAGAGTTGACATTCTATCTTTATAATTTCTAATTTGAAAATAAGTTAAAACACCTTGTAAAATCCAACTTATTACAAAAATCACCATTAGAGGTTGCCACCACATATTAAACACCTCGTTTATTTTTTTCTAACACCAGCTTTGCAGTTTTAGCATCAGTTATCAGCACATCTAAAAAACCACCTTTTAAAGCACCAACAATTGAGCTTACTTTTTCCTCTCCTCCAGCTACTCCAATTACTTCATTAATATTTTTCAGATCATCTAAATTAATGCCAATTGTACGTTTATTAATTTCTAAATCACATACCTGACCCTCTTCATCAAAGAAACGAGAACAAATATCTCCTGCTACCCCTAAATTCTGCATCTCTTTTATTTGCTCTTTTTCAAAATAACCAGTTTCAACTAAGTTTGAGGATCCGATTGGAGCACCAATACCAACTAAAGCTATATCAACATTCCTTGCTTTCTCAAGTAACTTCTGTGTTTCATCATTTTTCATCAAAGCCTGCCAGACATCTTGACTATCCACTACAGCTGGCGCATATAAAAAATACCCTCTTCCATTAAATTTACTTAAAATTTTATCACTAAGTATATTACTGTGTACTTCTGGTTTTAAGTTTCCTGATCCCCCAACTAAAGTTACTAGTTCTAAATTGTTAATTCGCTTATTCCCTGACAAATTATCAACCATTGATTTTAATGTTGATCCCCAGGAAATCCCAATCTTTAAGTTATCATTTATTATGTCCTCCAAATATAAAGCTGCAGTTGCACCAATGCAGTTTATTAAATCTTCATATTTCTCAGAATTACAATCAACTAATCTAACTTCTTTTAAATCATAAGCATCTTTCAATTCCTGCTCGAGATTTACTAACCCACCTTTGTTTTTAATATCTACAACTCGAACTTGAATTATCCCCTCCTCTTTTGCTTTTTTTAAAGCATTAGAAACTGTGGGTCTGGATACGTTTAATTTGTCAGCAATTTCCTGTTGTGTCAAACCATCATTATGATAATACTTTGCTATTTTTAGTCTTTCTCTATATTTTTCAGTCATTTTTAACACCACTACCTTTACATTTGTTAATCTTATTTACTTATGTTAATTACATAATAATAC
>NZ_QBLR01000314.1:0-3836 GCF_003070835.1 Halanaerobium sp.
AAATATTAAAGAAGAAAAGACAAATAATTTACATAAAGATTATCTGGATGGAAATAAAGTTTCTCATAAAATAAAAAGAAATAACAGCCGCAAAAAAAGTATTTTCAAGATTATTTTTATAGTAATTGCTGCCCTCTTTTTAACCGCAGCTGCTGTTTATACCTTTCAATATTTTAGCGACTCAGGAATAAGGTTATTGAATCAAAATAACAATGAAGAACAGCAAATTGTTAATCAGGGTGCAGAAATTGTAGAAAATGAAGAGAGTAATATGGAAGCTAACAATAAACAAAGTGCAGCTGATAATCAAGCTGAGATGGAAGTAGATCAGAACTCAATATTAGATGAATCAACAGCATCCAATGAGCAGTCTGATAATCAAAATGATATTTTAAATTCTATTAATGCTGATATTTTATCAAATCAAAATCCAGAAATTATAAACCAGAATAATTTTAACAATACAGCGGAAATTGATGATCTAGAAACTGATGAAATTAACCAGGAAGCAGTTAATAATGATTTAGATGCTGAAGCCAATAATGAGGCTCAAAACACTGCTGAGAATATTCCAGATACTGAAGAAAACCAACAACTTACAGAGGCAGATAGAAACATTGTTTTTAAAGCTAACGATACTGTTTGGGTTAATGTTAGACTTGATGGTGAATCTGCTTTTAGCGGTATTTTAGAAGCTGGAGACAGCAGAGAATTTGAGATTGATAATCAACTTTATATAAAAATTGGTAATGCCAGCGCTATTACAGCCTTAGTTAATGGGGAAGAAAGAGGTCCCTGGGGTGGAACTGGTGGTATTGCCGAACTGGAATTTACAGCTGCAGATGAAGGAATTCAAATAAATAATCTAAGGGAATAGTTAAATTAAGTTGTAGTTTGAATAATTTTTTATTAAAAATTCTATATTAAAGCAAAAAAACACCCGTTAAAAACGGGTGTTTTAGTATCATAAAAAAATGGTGGAGGGAAAAGGATTTGAACCTTTGTAGGCATCGCCGGCAGATTTACAGTCTGCTCCCTTTAACCACTCGGGCATCCCTCCTGATGAAATTGGTACCCTCAAGGGGATTCGAACCCCTGCCGCCAGGATGAAAACCTGGTGTCCTAGACCCCTAGACGATGAGGGCAAATTGCTTTTTTATAAGCACAATTAATAGTATATAGTAACTTTAGTTTATCGTCAATTAAATATATTTCTAGTTATAGATTATTTGAGCAGATTAAGTTAATAATGCTTTGGATTTTAGGCTGTATCTTAATTTTATTCATTTATAAATTAATTTAAAAAGGGTGAGATAAATGCAAAATGATTTTTTAAATGCTGTTGACTTTTCCCATTATTTATTAGCAAAAACAGTTAAAAAAGGAGATGTTGTTCTTGATGCAACTGCAGGAAATGGGCATGACAGCAAATTTTTGGCAGAATTAGTTGGAACAAAGGGTAAACTCTATGCCATTGATATTCAACATCAGGCTGTAAATAATACAATAAAGTTATTAAAAAAAGATTCATTATTTAAACAGGCTGAATTAATTAATTCTGATCATGCAGAATTAGATAAATATATAGAAGAAAGTTTGAAAGCTGTTATTTTTAATCTTGGTTATCTGCCGGGTGGAGATAAGGAGATAATAACTAAAAGTGAGAGTACAATTAAAGCTTTAAATAAAGCTTTAAAAATTTTAGAAGTTAAGGGAATAATTATACTTGTTGTATATACAGGTCATGAGGGTGGAAAAGAAGAAAGAGATGTCTTACTGAAGTACAGCACTGATCTTGATTATAAAAAATATAATGTTTTAAATTACAAGTTTTTAAATCAACCAGGACCACCACCGGAAATCATCGCCATCAAAAAACGAAAATAAAATTAATAAATGTATAAAAGCAAAAAGCAGGTAATTGACAAAGATCATTAAGATCAGTTCAATTAGCCTGCTTTCTTTAAATTTATTAATATATTTTTTTAGATGATTCTTAAATAAACTTCTTAGCTAATTTAGGAACCATACCTGAATTAGTTTTATTCATCATCCACTTTTCAGCAACTCGTTTATTCATCAGTGAAATTGTTGGGAAAGAGTGCTGTGTCACCATAATATCAAACATTGAAATATTATGCTGGATTGCTAGAACCCATTCATGAATTAACTCACTTGCCTGCTCACCAACAATTGTAGCACCATAGATTTTACCTTTGCTGTTGGTTATTACCTTAACAAAACCTTCAGGCTTACCATCAGCAATGGTTCTTCCATAATCCTCATATTTTTCTTTAACTATCTGATAGTCTATTCCTTTTTCTTTAGCTTCTTTTTCAGTAATACCTGCCTGAGCAATTTCTGGTTTGGTAAATACAGACCAGGGAACAAGGAAGTCATCATATTTAAACTGCTTGATAGGAGTTGGATTGATAGCATTCATTAAAGCTAACATTCCCTGATGCATTGCAGCATGAGAGAGAAGAGCCTTACCATTACAATCTCCTACAGCATAAACTCCCTTTATATTTGTTTCTAATTTCTTATTGATTTTAATTCCGGTCTTATCGTATTTAATACCAGCCTGATCGAGGTTTAATGGTTCTAAAACAGCTTTTCTTCCGGTAGCTACTAATATTTTATCTGATTCAAAAACACCAGCATCAGTATGAATAATAATTTTTCCATCTTTTTCTTCAACTTTATTGATTGCTGTGCTGTTATATACACCAATACCTTCTTTTTTGAATTTATCTTCCAGAACTCGACCTGCTTCTTCATCACCGATAGGTACTAAATGATCGTCAATTTGGAACATATTAACTTCTGAACCTAATCTGGAAAAAGCCTGGGCCATCTCAGATCCAATTGCTCCACCACCAATAATAGTTAGTTTTTCCGGTATATTAGTCTGAGCAAAAATATTTAAATTTGTTAGACGGGGAACATCTTTTAAGCCAGGAATTGGTGGAATTAAAGGTTCAGTACCAGTAGCGATAAATATCTTATCAGCTGTATACTGCTTACCATCAACTTCAACAACCTTTTTATCAACAAACTTTGCTTCCCCTTGATCAACAATGAGTTTTGCTCTTTCAAAAGCCTTCATTGTTTTATTACCACTAATTTCATTTACTTTTTCTCTTACAATTTCTAAAGGATTATCAATTTCTGTTTTACCTGAGAATTTAATTCCAAACTCTTTAAAATTCTCAGTTACTTCATTAACTTCTCCCGCTTTTAATAAAGCCTTACTTGGAACACAGCCGTAATTCAAACATTCTCCCCCAACTTTATGTTTTTCAATTGCGAGAATATCTAAACCCATATTTGCTGCCATAGCAGTTACTGCCATTCCTGCAGGACCCATTCCAATAACAATCAAATCATATTTTTCCATTATTAAACCACCTCTTATAACAATATATTTAGCTTTTACGATATAAATGATAATACATAATTAATAAAATATCAAGTTAATTTAGAACATTTAGTGTAAAAAACACGAAATGTATCAGAGTTTACATAGAAAAGGAAAATAAAGGAGAAAAATTCTATTATTAGAATTTTTTAATAATAAATCAAATAAAATATAATGAGATTATGTATAAAATAAAGTATTTTAAAGTAAAATAAGATTAAACTAAGCTAATATCAAATAATACCGAAAATAAGACTTGACCTATCCTTAGAACTTTATTATAATAATTATTGCTTGATTGAAAAACGCCTCTTCTTAGGGGAGTAGCTCAACTGGCAGAGTAGTGGACTCCAAATCCATTGGTTGCAGGTTCAATTCCTGTCTCCCCTGCCATTTTAAATTTATAATATGCTGA
>NZ_QBLR01000315.1:0-3810 GCF_003070835.1 Halanaerobium sp.
CCAAATGAAATTTCTTGAAAAACACTGGATGAAAAAAGCTGCATATCTGGATCCTGAAAAACTATACCAATATTTTTTCTTAAATTTTGCAGTTCTTTTTTCTTATAAGATATTTTTTTCCCTCTAAATTTTATATTTCCTTGTTTGGGCTTTAAGATTCCATTTAAATGGAGAAATAGTGTTGACTTTCCGGCACCATTTGCGCCAAGAATAGCTATTTTTTTACCCTTTTCAATGCTGAGGGATAAACCATCTAATGCATTAGTTCCATCTGGATAGTTAAAAACTAAATTTTCTACTTCAAGTACTTTTTTAGACAAAATTACCACCACCAAAAATTGAAACAATAATCAAAAATGTTTCAAATAATATGATCATCATTATATTTTTATAAGAAAAACTATATTTTTTTTCTAGTACTCTTATCTTACCATCATATCCTCTGGCCACAAGAGCTGTAAGCAGACCTTGAGCCCGATAATAGGCCCTGATAAAAAGATTAGATATCAGCTTAGCTATAGAAAAAAAAGATTTCTTAATTGAAGAATAACCTAACCTTGATAACTGTGAGGTTCTTATTAAATCTGCAGTATCTAAAAGAACAAAAATAAAACGATAAATAAGCATCATCAATTCTATAACTATTTCAGGAAGTTTAAACTTTCTTAAGACAGAAATGATTTCTAATACTGGGGTTGTTAGAGTTAAAAAATACATACAGCAGATTGAAGCAAATGATTTTAAAAATAATAATGCTGCTGTATTTAGTGATTTAGACTCTAAACCGAGAAACCATCCACCTAATTCGAAGTAAAAAAAATAGTTATTTAATTCTCGAGAAATGCTAAATACTGCAGTTATCGATGCAATAATAAGAAAAGATACAGGTATAAAAAGCAGCTTTAAATAAAATTTAAACGGAATACCAACAGCAGTTATAATCAAAAGACTGATAACTGATATTACAATTATTGATGTCATAAAAGAATTAGCAGTTAAAGTAATTAATATTGTTAATAAAGCAAAAAAAGATTTTTCTAATGGATGAAAACTGCTGAAATTATTATTATAAGCATACTGATCAATATCTATCATTTTTTATCTTGCCTATTATTATCTTTGTTTTTGCCTCTCTGCAGACCAATATAATAGCCTAAGAATCCGGCACCAATGGCTGCCTGAAGAGCAAAAAGTAAGCTTTCTATCTCTCCACTCGGGGGTTCCCATATATTGCTAAACCAGGCAGTGTATTGTGGGCTTATTTCTGTAATCACATCTTCAGCCATTCCATCCGCCCCTAAAAATTCAGCATTTCTTTTTATTATTAAGGGAGTAATAACCACTATGAGGATAAGTAAAATTATTATCAAATTTTTCTTAGCTAAGCTCATGTCTCTTCCTCCTTGAAATAATTGATAATTCATCTAGTTCATTTTTGCCATATTCTTGAATGATATTAAATACAAGAACAGTTAAAAGCCCCTCAACAATAGCTAGCGGTATTTGGGTAAATGCAAATACACTTAAAAATTTAACTAAAGCAGCCATAAACCCTGAATTACCAGGAAAAGCTGCCGCCAGCTGTCCAGCAGTTGTAATATATGTAAAGAAATCAGACAATGAAGCCGCCAAAAAAACAGAAAACCAGACCGGAGCCCCAACTTTTTTTGATAGTTTAAACATAAAATGAGCTACAAATGATCCAACTACTGCCATTGCAAAAAGGTTTGCCCCCAGAGTTGTTATTCCGCCATGAGCTAAAAGAAGTGCCTGAAAGATTAGCACAATTGTCCCTAGTAAAACCATCGGCCAGGGACCAAATAAAATAGCACCCAAACCGATGCCAGTTGCATGAGAACAGCTGCCAGTTAAAGATGGTAGTTTGAGAGAGGATAGGACAAAGATAAATGCACCAGCAAGAGCCAAAAGCATTTTAATACCCGGACTTTCATCTTTTAGAATGTTATTTACTTTTTTAACACTGATTATTAAAAATGGTACTGCAAGCACAGTCCAAAAACCGGCCCATTTCATTGGCAAAAAGCCTTCTGCAATATGCATTGCATAAACAGTTTTAGGTATTAAAAGTAAAGTAAAGATTAGTGATGTAGTTAAAGCAATTTTATTTTTCTTCATGATTACTCCCCTTTATTATTTTTTTATCTCGATTTAAGTAATCTATTTTTCCAGTAAAGATCTTAACTTTGCTGCATATTTATTTTGAATACCTTCATATTCACCAAGTCCTTTTAGCTGAACTTCTACCTCAAAACCTTCATTTTCTAAAATGTTTTTCCAGCTATCTTCATCTTCTCCAATCATATCATTTTGTGCATGATCTCCTGCTACCAGCATCAGCGGCGCCAACTTTATTTTTTTGTATTTTTTTTCCTTAAGTTGTTTAATAACTACCTTAATTTCTGGATATCCTTCAACTGCTCCAACATAATAATCTTTCATACCTCTTTCTTTTAGCACATAATCAAGGGCAGCATAATCTGAATTAGCAGCGTGTGAACTTCCATGTCCCATTAATAAGACAGCCTGTTCTTTAGAATTATTTTCTACTTCAGTTTTTAATATTTTTGCTACATCAAAATAATCAGCAGTTTTAGATAAAAGTGCATTACCCCATTTTAAATTTCTAAAATTATTTCTAAATTTCTTTACAGTTCTTACCAAATCATGAAATTCACTACCATTAATTATATGAAGAGGCTGAACAATTACCTCCTGATAACCTTCCTTATACAATTTTTTTAGAGCTTCTTTAGGATTATCAATATAAATATTGTCTCTTTGCTTAAGTTTTTCAATTATCATGCCTGAAGTAAAAGCTCTTTTTACTTCATATTCTGGAAAATGATCTTTTATTCTTTTTTCACAGGCTTTAATAGTTTTTTTTCTAGTTTCATGATAACTTGTACCAAAACTAACGACCAAAATAGCTTTTTTTTCTTTTTTTCCATTTCTATATTCATGGGCAAAATTTTTATCATATAACTTAGATTTCTGATAATCACTATCTAAAAAATCACCAACTAAAATTAAGGCCGTCTTTTTAATCCCAGCTGCTTTTACTTCAGCTGCAATTTCACCTAAAGTAGATTTAATTATCTTTTGGTCTGACCAAGAAGCTCTGGCTACAATAGCAGCTGGAGTTGTTAAAGGATATTCCTTGCTTAAATTATCTACTACTTCTTCTATCATCTGTACACTTAAAAAGATAGCCATTGAAGCTTGATGTTGAGCTAAACTAGCCAATTTTTCTTTCTCAGGAACTGGAGTTCTGCCAGCCTGTCTGGTTAAAATAACAGTTTGGGAAACATCTGGTAAAGTATACTCTGCTTCTAAAGCTGCTGCTGCTGCTAAAAATGAACTTACTCCTGGAATTATCTGATAGTCAATCCCATTTGCAGCCAAACTATCAATCTGCTCTTTAATTGCTCCATATATAGAAGGATCTCCTGTATGGACTCTGGCTACATTTTTATCCTCAGCTGCTGCTTTTTTTATTATTTCAATTACCTGATCTAAACTTAATTTAGCACTATTATATGTTTTAGCAGCTTTATTATATTTTAAAACTTCTGGATTAACTAATGAACCAGCATAAATAATGATTTCGGAATTCTCTATTGCTTTTTTGCCTTTAATAGTTAATAATTCTGGATCACCAGCACCAGCGCCTATTATATATACTTTCATCTAATAAATCCCCTTTCTTTTTACTATCATTAATGTCAGATATTCAATTTTTTTATTTTTAAACACTTCTATATTCTCAGTATAAAACTCATCTTCAAAACC
>NZ_QBLR01000316.1:0-3807 GCF_003070835.1 Halanaerobium sp.
ATATAAAAAAGCCCCTATAAATTCAGATTCAAAAAAACTTCTGAAAATATAGAGGGATTTTAGTTTATAATTTATTATTTTTGTTTAATTATTTTAGCCTTATCACCTTTAGAAAACAAGCAGGCATTTGCTTCATCATAATCAATATGCATACTCAAACTATAGTCTTTATTTACTCTAATCAATACATTTTTAAAAATAACAGGTCTTTCAGTCAGAGCTTCAATAGAAACTATTTCTCCATCCACTACATCTAAATTAGCAGCATCTTTTGGTGTCATATGTATGTGTCTTTTAGCAATAATAACTCCTTCTTCTAACTTTATAACGTTTTCAGATGAGGCTATAAAAACAGAAGCACTATTATCAATATTTCCTGAAAATCTCAATGGAGGATTAATCCCCAGTTTAATAGAATCAGTTTTAGAAAGTTCTACCTGTGAATGTGATCTTGCTGGCCCTAAAACTGCTGCTTTTTCAATAACCCCTTTTTTTCCTATAAGTTTGACCTTTTCTTCTGCCAGGAACTGGCCTGGTTGAGACAGTTCCCTTTTAGGAGTTAACTTATAACCTTCACCAAAAAGAGCATCAACATCCGCTTGAGACAAATGAACATGTCTCCCTGAAGCTTCCAGTGGAATTATTTTTTCTTTGTTAATTGACTTCCTTTTTTCAGTTAATGATTCTTTAATTATTTGTTCAATTTTCTCTTTTAATTCTGATTCTATCATTAAGAATCACCCCTAGTTTTTAATTTTTTAGTTATCTAGTTATTTAACAGCTCTAGTTACTAATTCTTTGATTTTATTATATTGGAATTCATAATTTAATTTTTCAACTATAGTAACTAATTCTCCAATATTTTTGATTTCTCTATTTCTATAAAAAATTTCTCTAGATACTTTTATTGCAAATTCTTGAGCAATTGTTCTGTTCTTTAAATCTTTAATTCTTTTTAAATCAAGACAAAGACCTCCATCATATAACCTACTAATTATTGTTAAAGAGATAAAAGAGAGAGTCTGATATAAATATTCATCAAAATACTTTTCTATTTCTATAGATGATAAATTAGACTTCAATTTAAACAGACTACCTAATCTATACTTAAAAGACTTATAAACCTTTTCTATAAAATTTAATAAATATTTCTGATATTCTCTTCTTTCTAAACTGTATTCAAGTCCTAACAGTGAAGAATAATTTAAAATCAAATTACCAATTAATCTTCCCATATCAAATGAAGGTAAACCATAAGCAGCAAACTCTGTATCAAAAATCTTTATTTTATTATTTTTAATAAAAATATTTGAACTATGAAAATCAGCATGAATTAAAGAAAGTTTTTTGTTATTAAAAGCAAATCTAATCTCTTTTACTTTATTGATAATCTTTTTGTCTTGACAATAATTTAAGATTTTTTCTTTGATTAGAGGATTAATTTCCCTTTTTTGTGGTTGTAAGATAGCTCTAACAAAAATTAAATCATCCCAAACCTTTATCGATTCTGCTTTATTAAAAAAATTCAAAAGCCCGTAGAATTGTTTTTCGTCCAGAAAATATTTTGAACTATAAAAAGCTGTTTTTGCCAGAAAATCAGCGATTTTTCCTTCAATATTTTTAACTCTCTGTCCTTTTATTAAAGAACTCCTTAAAAGTTCCATACCCTCTATATATTCAAAAATAATTATATTATTTTCACCGTCAAAAAAATACACCTCGGGAACAGAACTTGGGCAAGTTTCTCGCCAAAATTTCAAAGAATAAAATTCTGAGTATATTCTTTTTTTAGGCAGAGGAATTTCAACATTTTCTATAGCTGCTTTTCTAACATAAGGAAGAACTTGTTTTAAAACAACTTTCTTTCCATTATCCTTATTCTCAATTAAAAATAAGTTGTTAGCAAAACCGTTAACACTTAAAGTATTAGAGTTTAAACTTTTAGTAGAAATGTTATTCGAATCTAAAAAAATATTAGTATTTTCATATATATATTTAGCTGCTTCTTCGAGTGTGAGCATCTCATCTAAATTCATTATCCACGCCTTCCAATCTTTGGTCAGAATTATTTGCCAGAAATAAAATCAGATAATTCAGTAATTCCTTTCCCAGTCAAGGCACTTGTTAAAAATATTTTATCAGCTCCAGCCATATTTAAAATATTCTTAGCATGGTCAATATTAGCTTTTGGTTCATCAATTTTTGTTACAATACCAATTACAGGTCGAGTAAATATTGAAGCAAATGTAGGAGGAAAAAAATATTGTTCTGCAGTTGCATCAGCAACTAATCCAATCATTTCTGCCTCTTGAGCAGCAGAAATCAAAGCTGTATAATACTGTCTATTTTCTATATATTCTCCGGGAGTATCAATGGACTGATCTTCAAATTCTAAACTTTGTGTTCTAATATCAATTTTTTTAAATTTTTCACCATTTAATACTTTTAATAGTGTGGTTTTACCAGCCTTAGTTCCCCCAATTAAAATTATATCTTTCATCTTTATGACCTTGTAATTTCTGTTACATCAAATCCTAAAACATGTTCTAATAAGTTTAGAATATTTTTAAAAGCAGATTCAACACTTGATACTTTACCACTGATAACTAATGAACCACTAAAACGATCAATAAATCCAATTTTAATATCTGCATTTTTACTAGCAGAATCCGCTGCAATTATTGCCGCCTCACTGGGGGTAATAGTTAAAATTCCAAGAGCTTCATGCTTTTCATTTAGACCAATTTTTTTATAAATATCAGCTGAAGGATGTGCAATTAAATGAACCAAAGTCACCTGTTTTCCTGGCACATATTCCTGAATTACTCTGTCCTTTTTGTTATTTAATCCTGCCATTTTATCTCCTCCGGAAATAAATAGGATGTTTATCCTATAAGTTCTTTAATTATATTTTTTACATGATCTTCTACAACATTTTTGGCTTCTCTTGCAATAACTAGTTCTTCATTTGTCGGAATAACATAAACATCAACTTTAGAATTATCTGAACTAATTTTTATTTCTTTTCCACGACAATTATTTTTATTATTATCAATTTCAATACCAAAACAATCCATATTTGATGTTATTTTTTTTCTAACATTAATCGCATTTTCACCAATACCCGCAGTAAAGATTAATAAATCAACTCGTCCTAATAAAGCTGCATATGAACCAATATATTTTTTTACTCTCCTACAAAAGATATCTAAAGCAAGCTTTGCTCTTTTATTACCTGCTTCAGCTGCCTCTCCAATATCTCTAAAATCATTACTAACTCCAGAAATTCCTAATACTCCACTTTCCTTATTTAAAGCTTGATCGATTTCTTCAATATTCATATTTCTTTCTTTCATAATATATGGTATTATACCGGTGTCAAGATCCCCTGATCTAGTACCCATAACTAGACCATCTAAAGGTGTTAAACCCATACTGGTATCAATTACTTTTCCAGCTTCAATAGCTGTAATGCTTGCTCCATTACCTAAATGACAGCTGATAATTTTCAAGTCCTTATAATCTCTTCCTAATAATTTTGCCCCTCTTTCTGAAACATATTTATGAGATGTACCATGAAAGCCATACCTACGAACACCATTTTCTTCATACCACTTATAAGGAACAGCATACAAATATGATTTTTTAGGCATAGACTGATGAAAAGCAGTATCAAAAATACCTACATCTGGGGTGTTCGGCATTAATTTTCTACTGACTTCAATTCCCATAATATTTGCTGGGTTATGTAGAGGAGCCAATTTTATGTTTTCTTTTAATGCTTTTATTACTTCTTCATCTATTAAA
>NZ_QBLR01000031.1:0-25278 GCF_003070835.1 Halanaerobium sp.
AAATTAACCAGTTTTATCAAGTACTTCATAATCAATGTTTTCTGGTAGTACTTGTAGGAAACAGGATTTTTAATTTTGCTATTTTTGGTTTTACCTACCTGTTTGAATGCAAGCATATAAAAAGCATGGTTTAATTGGAAATAAATAATGCAGCCAGTTTAAAATTAATACCAGGCATAGTAGTTAGCTGATACTGACTTTTCTCAACTGCCTTTTTAAGTTGCTTATTTATTTTCTCAAGAGATTTTGCAAGTAATCTCAGGTGTTCAATTGTGCTCTTGATGATAGTATTTCTGGCTTCAGCGTCAATTTCATCAGATTTATCAGGAGTTTTGAAAGAACTAATATCCTGAATAAAACTTTCAAAACTGGCTGGATTATTGGGGGTTTGAGTTAATACTATTTTCTGATGAAAACAGTTTAAGACATAGGCGGTATGCTGGTTTTTGTGAGTATCAACATCGACAAATACGTAGTTTTGATGTTCCACAGTGATCAGCTACTTAATTAGATTTATTTAAATTATCATCAGGGCGTGCCCTATTTGGATTAGCGTTGATTCGCAGCGTCCTATTTAACGTCTCTGATGATAAAATAGGTGGATGGCAGTTTCGTATAAAGCGTTACTCTAGTAAGATAGAGCCGCAAGGAGGATACTAGCCTAATCCACCTATTATGAACAAATTTATAAAACAAAAGAAAATGGGACGGAGTACACAAATGTTAGAGCGTTACTCTTTTAAAAGAGCCGCAATATACTCCATCCCAGGTAAATTATATCAAAAGACAAAATGAAGTACAAATTATTTAGTTTGATTAATTTCTAAAATTTAGAATAATACAATAGGAGACGCTTTTTTCTTTTTAAGGAGGGATGTTAATTGATTAAATTAGAAAATTTATCAAAAACATATTTTACTGCTGAAGAAGAGGCAGTTTCTGATTTAAATTTAGAAGTTAAAGAAGGCGAAATCTGCGTTTTTGTAGGCCCTTCTGGCTGTGGTAAGACAACTACTCTTAAAATGATCAATAGATTAATTGAACCAACTTCCGGGAAAATTTATATTAATCAAAAAGATGCTATTTCATTGGAGAAAAGTGAATTGCGTAGAGAGATTGGTTATGTAATTCAGGAAATTGGTCTTTTTCCGCATTTAACAGTTAAAGAAAATGTAGCCACTGTTCCAAAATTATTAAAATGGGATCCTGAAAGAATTGACAAGAGGGTAAAAGAATTACTAAAAACTATTGGACTGGATCCTGATAACCATCTGGATAAATATCCTAATGAGCTTTCAGGGGGTCAGCAGCAGAGAGTGGGGGTGGCCAGAGCAATGGCAGCAGATCCTCCAATTATGTTAATGGATGAGCCTTTTGGGGCTGTTGATCCTATTACTAGAGCTGATCTCCAGAATGAATTTCTTAGACTGCAGAAAAAGATTAATAAGACTATCTGTTTTGTTACTCATGATATTGATGAAGCAATTAAAATGGGGGACAAAATTGCCATAATGAATCAGGGGAAATTAGTTCAATATGATACTCCAAAAAATATTTTATTTAACCCCAAAAATGAATTTGTTGAAGATTTTATTGGTTCAGATAGAGGATTAAAAGTCTTAAATCTTTTAAAGGCTAAAAAAGTAATGGAAAAAGAATTTTATAAAGCAGATAGATCTGAAAGTTATGAACAGGTAATAAAAAAACTGGAAGAATCAAAACAGAAGTATATTCTTGTAACTGCAGATAAAAGAAAATTAATGGGTTATGTTAATTTAAAAAGACTCAAAGAAAATGAGGAGTCTGACTGGGAAAAACATATAAAAATGACTCCTGTGATAGAAGAGGATGCCTCTTTAAAAGACGTCTTAAATAAAATGATAGAAAATGATGTAACTTTAATTCCTATAGTTGACAGTGATAATAATCTGAAAGCAACAATTACAATGGAGATTATTCAAAATTATATTAGTGATGAATATAATCAGGAAGAATAAAGGGGGATTAAGATGGCTGTAATTGAATATTTTTTTGAAAATTCGGATAAAATTTTAGAATATACATTAGCACATCTTTATTTGATTTCAATTTCAATTATACTTTCCTTAATTCTCTGGGTAAGTGTAGGAATTATAATTAGAAACAGGGAAAAAACCGCAAAATCATTACTGGGGTTTGGCAGCCTGATTATGTCTGTCCCCAGTGTCTCACTTTATGGTATATTAATGACATTACCGGCTTTTGGTCTTAATATGAGAAGTGCAATTTTTGCACTGGTTTTATATTCAATGATTCCAATTGTTAGAAATGTTTATACTTCTTTAAACGAAGTAGACCCAGCCATTTTGGAATCGGCTAAAGGAATGGGGATGACAGAAAAACAGATTCTGTGGAAGGTGCAGCTGCCGATGGCGATGCCGGTCATTATAGCTGGAATAAGGGTTGCGCTTGTAATGATGGTTGGAATTGCTACTCTGGCAGTTTTTATAGGTGAGCGTAACTTAGGCCAGCTAATTTATCAGGGAATTGTTAGAACTAAAACAGAAATGATTGTTACCGGCGCTATTTTAATTTCACTAATATCAATTATTGTTGATATTATGATGGAGATTTTAAAAAGGATTTTAGTCTCACCTGGTTTATTAAAAGAGGATTCAGCCGGGGAGGGAAAATAAATGTGGAATGAGATCTGGCAAATTTTTATTGATGAAGGTATTTATTTAATGATTGAACATTTACAATTAGTTGGAATTGCTGTTTCAGCTGCAATTATAATTGCACTTCCTGCAGGTATTCTTTTAAGTAGAGATCTTATGAGAGATTATTCAGGTAAAATCATTGCAGTTTTTAATGTAGCTCAGGGCTTACCAAGTCTGGCTATAATTGCTCTTTTTCTCCCACTTTTGGGTATCGGTTTTTTTCCAGCTGTGACTGCACTTACTATTTATGCACTTTTACCAATTGTACGGAATACTATAGCTGGTATAAATAATGTAGAAGATGAGATAATAGAGGCGGCTCGGGGAATGGGAATGACTCCTTTTCAGGTTTTATATAAAATTGAATTACCTCTTGCTCTACCAATAATTATTGCAGGTATCCAAACTGCAGCTGTTATCAGTGTAGGTACAGCAGTTATTTCCAACTTGATTGGCGCAGGAGGTTTAGGTCAGCTTATTTTTACTGGTCTTGTCAGATTTGATACACAAAAAATTTTACTGGGTTCTATTTTATCTGCAATAATCGCCATAATAATTGATCGTTTATTTGATCTGATAGAAAAAATGCTGCAGAATAATTAATTAGAAATATTCAAACTGGAGTAATCTAAATTTAAAAAATTTAGGAAGGGTGAAAATATGTTAAAAAAGAAAAAAGTTTTATTTTATTTAATGATTCTTTCACTGGTCTTTGCTTTAGTTTTAACTGGCTGTGGACAGGATGGAGCTCAGAATCAGGCTCAAGAGACGTCTCAGAATACAGAAACAGCTGCTGAAATGGAAAGCTCGGCAGAACCAGAAGGTATTAGACTGGCAACAACTATAGATTTTTATGAGAGAAAGGATGGTCTTAGTGGTTTAGAGGAGGCATATGGGTTTGAATTTAATGATGATAATGTAAATACAATGCAGGTAGGACTTGGTTATGAAGCCCTGGACTCCAATAAGGTTGATGTAGCAATTGGTTTTGCAACTGATGGAAGAATTGCTTCTATGGATCTTAGAATTCTAGAAGATGACGAAGGATTTTTTCCAGTATATAATCTGGCACCAACTATCAGACAGGAAATTTTAGCGAGTTACCCAGAGCTTGAAAGTTTAATCAATGAGCTGCCACCTCTGCTTGATCAAGAAACCCAGATTGATTTAAATAAAAGAGTAGCTGTTGAAGAAGAATCCCCTGGAAAAGTTGCTGAAGATTTTCTAAAAGCAAATAATCTTTTAGCTGAAAATGTTGAAGAAAAAGATGGACCGACAATCGCAGTTGCTTCAAAACCCTGGACAGAACAGCTGATATTAGGAAATATGACTATAATGCTGCTTGAAAGTCATGGTTATCCAGTAGATGATAGAACAAGTCTTGGGGAAACTGCAGTTTTAAGACCTGCTATTGAATCAGGAGAAGTTGATATGTACTGGGAGTATACTGGAACAACTCTAATGACAACCATGGGATATGAAGAAGAAATTATAGAATCTGAAGAGGCTTATCAGACAGTAAAAGAATGGGATCAAGAAAATAATAATATTATCTGGCTGGATTATGCAGAAGCCAATAATACTTTTTGTCTGCTGATGAAGGAAGATAAGGCAGAAGAAATGAGTATTGAAAAAATAAGTGATTTAGAAGAACACATTAAATAAATTATTATATATGTATAACATGTATATTTTTGTAAACCGGTCTATAGGGCCGGTTTTTATTTGTGAAAGAAAAAAATAAATTAAAAGCAGGAATTTAGATATTTGTCTAGAAATTATAATATTGGTTTGTCTAAAGAAATTAATTAGACTTTATTTAAAAACCTGGAGGTTAAAAAATTAATGAGTAAAAAAAATTATGATGTGATTATTGTTGGAGCTGGACCAACTGGAATATTTACTGCGGTAGAATTTGTTAAAAAGGAAGCAGATTTAGATATTCTAATTATAGAAAAAGGAACTAATTTAAAAAAAAGGGTTTGTCCAATGAAAGAGAACCCTGGTATGGGCTGTGTCAACTGTCCCAGTTGTGCAATAGTTTCAGGTTGGGGTGGAGCTGGAGCCTATAGTGATGGTAAGCTTTCACTTTCTCCTGATATTGGAGGGAATCTGGAAAATTATATAGGAAGACAGGAACTGATTGATAATATTTCCTATGCAGATGATATTTATATGGAATTTGGTGCACCTGACCGTGTTTTTGGAGTTGCTGAGGATCAGCAGGATGAAATTAGAAAAAAAGCTGTAAGAGCTGAATTGAAATTTATCCCTGCCAGTTTAAGACATTTAGGAACCGGTTACAGTCAGGTGGTTCTGCAGAATATGCAGGATTATTTGGAAGAAAATGGGGTAGAAATTAGATTTGGGATTAATGTTAAGCAGTTTATAGTTGAAGATGATAAAATTGAAGCTGTTAAGACTGCTGACGGAGATGAAATTACAGCGGATTTTGTAATGACTGCAGCCGGAAGAGAGAACGCAGAATGGTTAACCAATCAGGCAAAAAAATTAGATATTCAGACTGCAATTAATCCAGTAGACATCGGAGTTAGGGTCGAATGTCCGGCTGCAATAACGGAATATATGACTGATAATTTATACGAATCAAAATTGATTTATCATACTCCCACCTTTGAGGACAAGGTAAGAACTTTTTGTATGTCACCATATGGTGAGGTAGTAAGTGAGAATAATCAGGGCTTAATTACTGTTAATGGACACAGCCACTCTGATATTAAAACTCATAATACTAATTTTGCTCTGTTGGTTAGTAAGACTTTTACTGAACCTTTTCACGAGCCGATTAAATATGGTAAAGATATTGCCAAACTTGCTAATATGCTGGCTGGAGGGGTTTTAGTTCAACGACTGGGTGATTTGCTTGAAGGCAGAAGAACTACCGAAGAGAGGTTGGCTAGATCGGTTACAGAGCCAACACTTAAAGATGCAACTCCAGGAGACCTATCACTGGTACTGCCGCACAGACATCTGACAGGGATTATCGAGATGTTAAAGGCTCTGGATAAAATAACTCCAGGAATTTATGGAAGAGATACACTGCTTTATGGAGTAGAGGTTAAATTTTATTCTTCACGCTTAAATGTTAATGACAATCTGGAAAGTAAAGTAGAAAATCTATTCTTTGGTGGAGATGGGGCTGGAATAACAAGGGGTCTGATGCAGGCTTCTGTTTCTGGAATTGTAATAGCTCGCTCAATTATGAAAAAGTTAGAAAAAAATATATAAAATATAAAATATAATTAAAAAAGCAGTAAGCTCAGTCTCTGAAGATTGAGTTTGCTGCTTTTTTGTTTGCAAATTATTGGTTTTTAAAATAATGGTCTGGCTGCGGGGATTTGAACCCCGGACCTCTTCGTCCCGAACGAAGCGCGCTACCAAGCTGCGCCACAGCCAGCTAATATTATAAAATATTATATCATAATTTATTATAAAAAAAAAGAAAATAATTATCGATTTTGTTAAATTTTAACTTGATATTTATTTTCAATTTATATATAATTAATACAAGTTAATAACTCAGGTTTAAATATAATTAATAGGGGGTATATTTAATGAAGATTGAAGTAGGAGCTAAGATTCCAGAAATAAATTTAAGAGATCACAATGATGAAGAAATTACATTAGACAAATTTGAAGGAAAGAATGTTCTTTTGTCATTTCATCCTTTAGCTTGGACAAGTGTATGTCGTAATCAGATGCAGGCACTAGAAGATAATTATAAAGAATTCGAAAAAAATAATACAGTTCCAATTGGAATTAGTGTTGATCCTGTTCCATCTAAGAGAGCTTGGGCTGAAAATATAGGTTTAAAAAATTTAAAATTAGCATCTGACTTTTGGCCTCACGGAGAATTCGCTTCTAAATTAGGTATTTTTATTGAAGAAAAAGGAATATCTGGTCGAGTAAATATTTTAGTCAATGATCAGGGAAAAGTTCTTTGGATTAAAGAATATGATATTCCTGAACTACCTGATATAAATGAAGTATTAACTGCTGTAAAAAATAATTAATTTCTACTAAAAATAAAATTCAAGATTCCTGTTATTCAAAGTAAAATAGAGAAAAAGTTAATAATTGATTTATTCTAAAACTAATTTTAAGAGTAAGTGAACTCCCTGTTTATTATAATAAACAGGGTTTTTTGCTTGCTCTTTGTTATTTATGTTATAATTAATTTCAGGCTTAAAGAAAAATTAAATATTGTTTGGATATCAAAAAACTAATTATATTATTTTCAAAGGATGTGAAAAGCTTGGATATATTTTTAATAATTATGGTAGTAATTTTATTTGTAATTGAAATCGCTGCAATATTTTTACCAGTACTGCCAGATTCTATTTTTTTCTGGTCTGCTATCATTTTATATAAAATAATTAAAAATGGTATTAATTATTCTCCATATTTTTGGACTGGAGCGATTTTGATAACTGTACTCATCTTTTTTGCTGATTACTTAGCAAATGCTTATTTTATTAAAAAACGTGGTGGCAATAATAAAACTATATTTGCAGCTGTCATTGGTATGATATTTGGAACAATATTTTTAGGACCATTAGGATTTATAATTGCACCTTTTATTTTAATTTTTGTTACAGAATACTGGCAGAGTAGAAATAAAAAAGATTCATTTAGACTTGCAGTGGGCAGCATATTAGCATTTTTAACCAGTACAGCAGTTAGATTAGCTATGCAGATCTTTTTAATGGTATGGTTCTTTATAGAAATCTACTAAGAAATGTATTAAAATATCTTTTAATTATATTAAACCTGCGAATAGATTAAACATCAAGCTTAGCACAAAAGCAAAGGAGGCTGACAGTGTACAAAATATATAGTGGAAGTACAGGAAGTGGTAAAAGTTTTAAATTAAAAAAAGAATATCAGAAGCTGGCTTCTAAAATTGGAAGTGAAGAAATACTATTATTTTTGAATTCAGCTCGTTCTGTCAGCCAATTCAGAGAAGAAATAAACTTAGAAATGGTTGGTAACTTAAATATTTATACTTATTTTGGCTTTGTAAATCAGCAGTTAAATAAGAACTGGCCAGCAGTAGAGAGAAAATATAGTGGAGAAAATGAGATTATTGAACCTACTTTTATGAACATAGAAACTTCCCATTTTTTGATGAGCAACTATGTAGCCAAATATAGAGAGGAAAAAGCTTATTTTAGAAATATAAAAGCGAGGCCGGTCCAGATTGCAGTACAGCTAATAGATAATTTGAATTTAGCAGCTTTTAACATGCTTAATTTCGAAGAACTTAGGCAGAGACTAATAAGTTGGACTCAAAATGATGAAGAACGAAGAGAATATGCTGAGCAGTCAATTAGAATAATGAAAACATTTAGGAAATTTTCTCTAAATTATAGGCTTTTTGATTATTCAGCTGCAGTGACTTTATTTAATCAGTATCTCTTATCTGACTCAGAATATCTTAATAATTTAAATAATAGTTATAGTTATCTTTTAGTGGATGATTTAGAAAAACTTGTTCCTGCCGGTCAAAGTTTAATTAAAACTTTAACAGAAAATAGATTGAAAGGGATTTTTACTTTTAATGAAAGTGGTGGTTTTAATAGATTCTTTGGGGGTAATCCAGCTGCAGCTAAAAAAAAGTTTTTTAATTCAGAGGCAGCGATAATTCAGTTAAAAGAAAACTATACATCTTCAAGTGCCAGTGTTGAATTAGCAGAGCAAATAAAGGAGGTTGTCCAGGAAAGAGAAAAAAATACACTAAAATCAAAACTTTTGTTAGCGGAAATAGATAGTGAATTAAGAGGAGAAATGCTAATTAAAGTAGCTAAGGAAATTATTACTTTACTTAAAAAAGGTACAAAAGCTGATCAAATAGCAGTGATTTCTCCTAATATTGATAAGGTGTTAAGTTTTAGTTTAGAACAAATTCTAGAAAAAAATGGATATCAGTTAAGCAATTTTAATCGATCTAAAAGATTAATTGATATTCCTTTCGCCAGAGCACTTTTAATTTTATATTTATTTTATTGTGGTAAGACAAATATTGTTGGCATTTCATCACTGCAGCAGGCTTTAAGTCTTCTTTTAGAACTTGATCCTTTAAGATCATATATCTTAGCGGAAGAAATCGCTGCTTCTGGAATGAATTTAATTGATCTTGATCAATCAAACTTACGAGGAAAAATTAATTTTCATTCTGCAGAAAAATATGATTATTTAAGAGATTGGCTCCAGGACAAAAAAGAAAATAAATTAGAAATAGAAGATTTTTTTCAACTAGTTTTTAGCGAACTGTTAGCTCCTTTAAATCCTTCTGAGGAAGATGTTTTTGCCTGCAGACAAATGATTGAATCAGTAGCCCGTTTTCATCAGGCAGTCGAAAATTTTCATCAGGAAAAAGATGATTTGAGTGAGCGTTACATTAATATGATTTATGAGGGGACTCTTGCTGCTGAAACTCTTTTTAAGGGTCAGGAAAAAGACAAAGGAGTGATTCTTGCTTCTCCCTATAAATTTTTATTTTCACCTGAATTAAAAGGAGTAGATTATTTATTTTTGCTTGATATTTCAAGTAATGAATGGATGCAGAGTATTGCCAAGGAACTAGTTAATCCTTATATTTATACGGATCAGTGGAAAAAACAGGCAGCCTGGGATGATAAAATTGATCAGCAAATCAGATTAAATCAACTTAGTGACTTTTTGATTAGTTTGATTTATAAAGTAAAAAAAGGTATTTATGTAGCAGATAGTTTTTTGAACAGCAGTGGTAGAGAGCAAGAAGGACCACTTTATCGCTGGTTTGATGTGAGAGGAGAGTAATTAATGAATTTTAAACCGAGACCTGGACAGAAAGAAGTTTTAGAATATCAAGATGGACAGCTTGCTGTACCTGCTGTTCCAGGAGCAGGTAAGACGACAGTTCTTGCACATCTTGCAGCAGAGCTGATTGAGAAAAAATTAAATAATAATCAAAAAATATTAATAGTAACCTATATGAATTCTGCTGTAGCAAATTTCCGTAAAAGAATTGGAGATTTTTTGGCAGAAAAAGGTTTACCCCGCAGTAGGGGTTATAGTGTTAAAACTCTACATTCTCTTGCTCTCGGCATTATTAAAGAAAAACCTGAGTCAAGATTAATTAATCAAGATTTTCAATTAATTGAATCAGGTAAGCGTTATCGCTGGATAAAAGATTTATGCCGCAGATGGGCAGGAGAAAATAATAAACTGCTCCAGCATTTTTTCAATTTAGAAAAAAATAGTTATAAATTTGAAAAATATCTAAAAAAATGGGAAGAGGAAGATTTTCCAGCTTTTGTAGCTTCTATGATTTCATATTTCAAGCTTAAGCTTTTAAATGGGGAAGAATTAAAAAATATGGTTAAATATTCGAATCTTAAATCTGCAAATATTTTAACGCCAGCAGTAGATATTTTTTCAGAGTATGAATTTAAAATGGCTCAAGCTGGACTTTTAGATTTTGATGATCTTGTTCAGCAGAGCTTAAAATTATTAAAAGAAGACGCTGATTTTGCTGAGCGTATTGCTTCTCAGTATGCATATGTTTTTGAAGATGAAGCACAGGATTCTAATCAAGCTCAAGAGGAAATGCTTTATTTACTTACAGGTGATAATAATAATTTAGTTCGAGTTGGGGACAGCAACCAGGCTATTACAGGAACTTTTACTCTTTCTGATCCAGAAATATTTCGTAGTTACTGTAAAAGAGAAGAGGTTAAGGTAGAAACTATGGCTGTTTCCAGCCGCAGCAGCCAGGATATTATTGATTTAGCTAATTACCTTATTGACTGGAGTCAGGAAGAATTTTCTGAAAGAGAAATTGAGCCTTTAGAATCTAAATATATAAAAGCAGTTTCTAAAGATGATCCAGCGCCTAATCCTCAGCCGAAAGGGTATAGAATTGGGAGTCGTGCTTTTAAAACTTGGAAAACAGAAAAAAAATTTATAGCTCGCCAGGCTCTGCGTAAAGCCAATGAAAATACTAAAGCAACTACAGCAGTGTTAATGCCTACAGGGTGGCAGTTAGAAGAAATTGCCAGAGAAATAAATAGTTTGGGGGGAGAGTTCCAGCTTGCTGGCAGCAGCTCGAGAAATGCTTTTTTAACAGAAATAGAGGTAGTATTAAAATTTTTAACCTCTCCTGCCTCAGAGGATAATTTAAAATTGGTTTTTGCTGAACTCTTTAGTAAAGAAAAGCCAGAATTGACACAGCTATTAGACACCAGCTTAGACAAAAATGAAAATCAAGAATTAATTTTTCCTCTATCAGGTTTAAATCGAGATAATTTTGAACTTGAATTTAGAAAAAAAGATGGTTTTGAAGATTTTTATAAGAGTTTACTGCAAATTCAAGGGTGGCTTCAGGCTTCGATGGAATTACCACCAGATGAGTTGGTATTGTTTTTAGCTGAAAGAATCGGACTTACAGGTAAAAAACTGGCTTTAGCTCAAAATTTAGCCTTAGAATTCGGCAGACTTTTAAAAGATAATCCGGCCTGGCGCTTGGATCAATTAACAGCAGAACTTCCTGAAATAAGGGATCGAATTAAGCAATTTGCTGAAACTTTAACTGAAATGGAAGGTTTTGAAGCAAAACCAGATCAGGTAACTTTGTCTACTATTCATAAAGCTAAAGGTATGGAATGGGATACTGTTTTTATTGGCAGCCTGACATCAAGTCATTTTCAGCATGATAATGATGACTATTTTATGGGAGAAAAATTTTATCTAAATGAAGAAATAAAAAATCCAAAAGCTTCTGCTAGAGCAGAATTAGAATATATTTTGAATGAAAAAAAAGAAAGAAATGTAGATTATAAAGCAAGACAGGAACTGATAGCTGAAAGGGTACGTCTTTTATATGTGGGAATTACTAGAGCCCGCAGCAATCTTTTTTTAAGTACGCATTTAAAACATGGAAAATGGAAAAAGGATCCTGCATTTATTTTTAGTTCTTTAGATAAGTTTATCAATAATAGAAAAAAAGAAAAGCAGCAGGGAGCTGATTAAATGCCATTAAGCACGTTAAATGATCTTTATTTTTCTCAATCTGCTCTGGCAATTTTTAATAAATGTAGAAGGCGTTTTAAATATCGTTATTTAGACGGTTTATATTGGCCTGCTGAATGGGGGATGAATGAAGAAGTAAAAAAAGATCTTAAACAGGGAAAGCTTTTTCACCTATTAGCTGAAAGATATTATAGTGAAACTATGGGAGAAACTGTTCTAAATTCTAACCAACTGCTGCAGTCCTGGCTGAATAGATTAAAATCTTTTGCGGCAGCTAAAAATGTAGTTTCTGCAGAACAGGAATTGCGTTTTCAAAAGAATAATCTTAAATTACTGGCAAAATATGATCTTTTAAAATATGATTATGAAGGAAAGAAATTTATAATTTTTGACTGGAAAACTGATAAAAAAAGTTTGACTGAAAAAGATATTGAGAAGTCAATGCAGAGTCGTTTCTATTTATTTCTTTTATTTGAAGCTGGTTATAAATATTTTTTAAATCGATATGAATTAAAGAATATGCCTATACTAATTTATTGGAATCCTCGTTATCCAAAAGAAAAAGTGAAAATAGAATACAGTAAAGATGATTTTAAAAAGGATAAAAACTATTTTGAAAGATTAATCAATGAAATTTTAAATGAAAATGAATTTTCATTAACTGATGACTTAAATAAATGTCGTTTTTGTGAATACAGACCAATTTGTAGAGGAAAAACTACTGAAAATAAAGAAATAATTGAGGATGATTTAAAATTAAATCTTGACTGGGACTCAGTAGAAGAAATGGAATTTTAAAAGCTACAAAAACAAGATTATAGTAATTATTTAATATGAGGTTAATTTTAAGAATAAATTTAAAAAAATTATTCAATAATTTATGTTTAAAAATCAAGATGATTATCAGCTTCGTTATATTTATCATACAAATCGACATAATAATGCTTTTTAATTGAACTTAATTTAGATCAATATGATGATCTTTTTAATAGTTGGGATGGGTCTGTGCTTGATCGTAAAGAACTTAAAGATAAAAAGAGAAGATATTTTAGATATCTTAATTCTGATATAATTTTTAAGTATAGAGATTGAGAGGTTAAAGATGAAAATAATTAAAGCGGAAGAATGTGAACCCTCAGCTGAATTGGTGGAATATTTAAAAAGCAAAAAACTCGCTTGTTTAGCAAAAAAAAGAGGCTTAGATACAAAAGATAAACTAATCCAGTTTTTAGAGATAGACAAATATATTCCCCTAAATTTAGATGATTTTCCAAAAATATATAAAATTGCTGATTTTATTTTACAGCATATCAAAAATGGCAGTAAAATTTTAATTTATGGAGATTATGATGTTGATGGAATCACATCAACTTCAATCCTATTTGGTGCTCTCAGTCAGCTGAGTGATCAAATTAATTATCATATTCCGGATCGATTTAAAGAAGGATATGGGCTTAATAAAAAAGTTTTGGCTGGGTATCAAGCTGAAATGGATTTAGTTATTAGCTGTGACTGTGGAATCAGCAACTACGACGAAGTGAAATTTGCAAAAGAAGCAGGTATGGATTTTGTTGTTACAGATCATCATGATTTACCAGATAAATTACCACCTGCTGATTATGTGATTTCTCCTAGATTATTACCAGAGGATCATCAGGGCTATTGGCTGCCTGGAGCTGGAATGGCATATTTTTTAATCAAAGCAATCTTTGAAAAAGCAGATAAAACGGGAGAAGAGGAAGACTATTTAGATTTATTATTACTAGCAATAATAGCAGATGTAGTACCATTAAAAGGAGAAAATCGTTATTTATTTAAAACAGGTTTAAAAAAATTACAATTTACAGAAAGAATTGGTTTAAAAGCTTTATATAATGAACTTGACATTAATCCTTTAGAGATAAACGAAAAAACACTTGGTTTTCAAATTGGTCCTCTACTGAATTCGGCCGGTAGAGTTGATAGTGCTGAAAAAGGATTGGAATTACTTTTAGCAGAAGACAAAAGTAAAGCTGCTGGTTTAGCTGCTGAATTAAGTCAAATAAATGATTATAGAAAAAAAATAAGTCAGCAAATTTATTTAGAACTTGAAAAAGAAATTAATCCTCAAAAAAGAAAGGCTTTAATCAGTTATAATTCTGATTGGCATCAAGGAGTAATTGGAATTGCAGCTGGAAGAGTAACTGAAAACTATCAGATCCCTGCAGTTTTAATGACATCTACTTTGGACGGAGAATTTATAACAGGTTCAGCGCGTTCAATAGAAGGTATTAATATTAATAATTTAATTTCTGAGTGTTCTGATCTTTTAGAGAAACATGGTGGTCATGCTGCAGCAGCAGGCTTTTCTTTAAAAAAAGATCGTTTAGAAAAATTTAAATTAAGGCTTCAGCGGCTTATTGATCAGAAACTAGATAAGCTTGAATCAGATTTTAAAATTAAAACAGATTTAAATTTAGAACTTTGCCAAATTAATGAAGAATTTTATCAATCTTTACGGCGCTTTGCGCCTTTTGGTGAGTCGAATCCAGAACCACTATTTTATTTGGAGGCAGATGTTATCAGCAGCCGTGAGATTTCTTCTGGCAGGCATAAACGACTTATTTTAAGCAGTGATGATAATCGAATAACTGCTCTTTGGTGGTGGAGTGGGGAAGTAGAAAATAATTACACTCAAAAAGCAGCCTGTAATTTAACTGAAAATAATTACAGAGGGAATAAAAATTTGCAGCTTGTGCTTAAAGCTTTAAAGCCATTAAAAGATAAATCTAAAAACTTTCATTTTAAAAAAGAAAAGAAAAATTCAGTAAAAATTATTGATTGGAGAGAAAAAAATATTTCTGAAATTCAAACTAGATCTGTCAATACTGTTTATTTTGCAGAGGGACTGCAGGAATATAATTTTTATCCACTTGTGAATCGAAATTATTATCGAAAAGCAGAAAAGTTAGTTTTAATTACATTACCATCTTCTCCTGCTGTTTTAAAAGAGGTTTTACTTTCAACTGCTGCAGAAAAGTTAATTTTAATAAATTCAAGAAATGATGTTATAACTTTTAATGATTTTATAAAAAAAGTATTGTCTTTATTAAAATACAGTCTAAAAAATAAAAATGGAATCTTTAATTTAGAAGAGGCAGCACTTGCTCTTGAGGTTGAAGAAATCACTATTAAACGAGCTCTAGATTTTCTAAGAGCAGAAGCATTTATAAGCTATGAATATATATCACACAGAGAAGTTTTAATCACTAAAAACGGAGAAAAAAATTTAGGGCAGGCAAATTTAAATAAAAAAAATTTAAAGAATCTTTTAAAAGAAAGCTCTGCTTTTAAAAGGTTTATTAAAAATAAAGATGCTGCTAAAATAGAGAATTTTATTAGTAATTTAGTGGCAAAATAAAAAAGCTGATCTGCTTTATTTTTAAAAATTCAATTAAAGCAAAGTAGGAGAGTGATGAAAATTAAAATAAAAAATTTAAAATTACTAACAGGAGCAAAAAAAGCAGAAGGATTAACAGTTATTGTTGATGTTTTTAGAGCTTATACAACTGCTGCTTATCTTTTCAGTAGTAAGGCTGATAAAATTTATATAGTTAGTAAAATTGAAACAGCTAAAAAATTAAAAAGAAAATTGAATTCACCAGTTTTAATTGGAGAAAGAAAAGGAATAAAAATTGCAGAATTTGATTATAATAATTCACCTTACTTTATTTCTCAAAACGATTTTTCTGGTAAAGAAATAGTTTTAAGTACCAGTGCAGGAACTAAAGGTATAATTGCAGCTAAAAATGCAGAAGAAATTATTGCAGGTAGTTTTGTTAATATCAATGCTGCAGCAGAATATATTAAAAATAAAAGGCCGGAATTACTTTCAATTGTAGCAATGGGTAATAATGGAACAGCTGAGGCTGAAGAAGATAATCTATATATGCAGGAATTAAATAAACTTTTAATTGGAAATAGTATTTTGAGTGAAGCTGAAATCAAAGATAAACTTCGAAGTCCAGCTGGAGACAGATTTTTTGTGGAATCAGCTCAATCGGAGATGCCAAAAGAAGATTTTGAGTATTCTTTAAAGATCAATTGTTTTAATTTTGTCATCAGAGCTGTAAAAATAGCAGAGGACATTTATCAATTAAAAAAGGAAGAGGTGAATTAAGTGCAAAAGCTTTTAATTACTGTAATTATTATTTTAATTATTTTAATTTCTGCAGCTATTACTAATCCTACCCGGGAAGAATTTATTAATTGGGGTGTTGCCGAAATAAAATCAGAAGCAGAAACTGATATTGAAAGAATTTTTGGAGGAGCAGTTGCAGCACCTATGTTGGAACTGCAAACAAAAGCAGATGATTTTGTATTTTTTACAATTTTTGTTCTAGAAAAATCAGATAGTGAAGTTAAATACCTGGGAATTTTCAATAATTTTTTTGCTTTAAATTAAAATAATTTGACTTTAGAACTCAGTTTAATAAAATAATGTATGAGTAAATGAGTGGAATTTAATTTTGATATAATTTAAGTTGGAGGAGATTATACAATGAAAGATTATTTAATTAGGGTAATAACAACTAATAAAGAAATTAGAGCTCTAGCAGTTAAATCTACTGATATTGTCAAAGAAGCTCAGGAAAGACATCAAACTACACCTGTTGCAACTGCAGCTTTAGGTAGAGTGATCACAGGGGCTTTATTGACTGGTTCTTTGGTTAAGTCTGGAGATGAAGTTGTTTTAAAAATAGAGGGTACAGGACCTGCAGGCAAAATTGTTGCAGACGCAAATCAAAAAGGGGAAGTACGCGGCTATATTGAAAATCCAAATTTGGATTTATATCAGACCGATTCTGGTAAGCTTGATGTAGCAAAAGCTGTTGGCGCGGGTGAACTCTCACTGACAAAAATCATGAAAATGAAAGAACCCTATACAGGCAGTGTTCCTTTAGTCTCAGGTGAAATCGGTGAGGATTTAACTTATTATTTTACTGCATCAGAACAGGTTCCATCTGCAGTAGGATTAGGTGTACTGGTTGATACTGATCTTAGTGTTAAAGCTGCTGGAGGATTTATTATTCAGTTATTGCCTGATGCTTCTGAAGAAACCATCCAAATGCTGGAATATAATTTAACAAAAGTAAAATCTGTCAGTAAATTAATTGAATCCGGTATGACTCCAGAAGAATTGTTAGAGGAACTTTTAGGAGATATGGATTATAGAATTATGGCTCGTAAAGATGTTGAATTTAAATGCAGATGTAGTAGAGAAAGAAGTTTTGAGTTAATAGCCGGCCTGGGCAAAGAAGAAATTGAATCAACTTTAGCTGAACAGGGAGAAATAGAAGTTCGCTGTCATTTCTGTAACAATACTTATACTTTTGAAAAAGAAGATGTAGAAACTATTATATCTGAGCTAGAGATAGAAGAAAATGAAATACCAGAGGTTAATACTGAGGAAATAATATTTGAAAAAGAAAATAATAAATAAAACTAAATAATAATCAAAATAAACCGCAGAGGATTAACTTTCTCTGCGGTACTTTTTTAATTTTGAAGCTATTTTTTTAGGTATTAAAACTTTTAGATATATATTGTTTTTTTGATATTTTTCTTCATAAACTTTAGCTGTATTATGAATCTTTTCTATCCATTTGGCTTCAGAGTAAGGAAGATCAAGTTCCATTTCAATCATTTCATTACTAATAATTTCATTTAATTTATTAATTACAGTATCGATATTAATTTCTTTTAAAGCAGAAATGAAAAGGGAATCAGGATAAATTATTTTCAAATCATTAAGTTTAGATTGTTCAATTAAATCAATTTTATTGAATACTTTAATTATTTTACAGCTCGGATCTACAAGTTCGTTAATTTCTTTATTTACGATTCTCATGTTTTTTTCCATTTCAGAATTTGAAGCATCAATTAGATGAAGAATTATATCAGCATTTTCAACTTCTTCTAAAGTGGTTCTAAAAGAAGCAATTAACTGGTGGGGTAGTTTATTAATAAATCCAACAGTATCACTTAAAATAATATTTTGTCCTACTGGCAGTTGAAGTTGTCGCATTGTAGAATCTAAAGTAGCAAATAATTTATCGGCTGTATGGCTTCCAGCTCCAGTTAGTTTGTTCATCAGAGTTGACTTTCCAGCATTTGTATAACCCACAAGTGCTGCAATTGGGTCTTGACGGCTGCTTCGTTGAACTTCTCGACTCGCCTTTATCTCTTTTAAATTTTCTTTAAGGCGATAAATTTTCTTTTCAATGCGGCGTCGATCAACCTCAAGTTTTGTCTCACCAGGACCTCTGGTGCCAATCCCACCTGCTAGTCTTGACATTTCTATACCTCGCCCCTGTAACCGTGGAAGACGATATTCTAATTGAGCTAATTCGACCTGGATTTTACTTTCGCGGCTGTGGGCATGCCTGGCAAAAATATCTAAGATAACCTGGGCTCGATCTATAACTTTAATCTCAATCTTATCTTCCAAATTACGCTGCTGAACAGGGGAAAGTTCATTATCGAAAACGATTAAATTAGCAGCAACTGTTTCTGCAGCCTCTTTAATTTCTTTTACCTTACCACTGCCGATATAATAAGCGGGATCAATTTTGCGGTCATGATAAGTCATTTTTAAAATAGTTTTAGCACCTGCAGTCTCAATAAGCAGCTGGAGTTCTTTTAATTCTCCCTCATTTAAACCAACTAAAACTGCTTTTTCCTGCATTTCTTGTATTTGATACATATTATTATTTTCATTAATTTCAAATTTATTATTAATATTATCATCTCCTAAATTTAAGTCTTAAGAATTAATACTTATTGATTAGTTCTTATTATATTATAACATTTTTTTAAAGAATCTAAAATCAATAAATTATTATTTAACGATTTAGTAAAAATAAAGATTAATTGATTTTAGTAAGTAAAAATAGGATATAACAGAGTATAAAGAAGCTAATCAAATTTTAAAAGAAAATAAAATGTGAAATCAAACACTTTACTGTTTGAAATAATAAGATTATTATGTTATTCTATGAGTACAAGATATAATTTAAATATTTACTTAGATGTGTAAATAATTTTTTGTAAATTCATGTTACTTTATTCACAAAATAATAAAATTTTCATTTATTGGTAAAGTTGAAAAGAAAAAATGCTAAAATTAATAAAATAAGTAGACCTTTAAATTTAAATTATTAATAGAGGTTTATAATAAATTTGCCCAAATGCTAAAATATACTCTATGCAAAAAGATGCTCTCCCCTGAGCATCTTTTTGTCATTCTTAGGTACTCAAAATTGGGTTATTTTTTATTTACTAACCACAGATAAGGGTATTGAGTGGTTATTTCTTATCTTTAGTAATTGATGTTCTATTCGATATAGTTATGGCATTAAGTGAAAAAATTGATAAAAACTAATAAATGTATTATAATTGAGATGCTGGGATACCGGCATTTTTTCTGTTAAATATGCAGGAGAATGTTGATTAAATCCAGAATATGACTATTTAGTGGAGTGATTTAGATGCAGAACTACCCTGATGGTGGAGTTTATATTTTAAAAATAAAATTAGAAAAGAAAATAGAAATTAAGATTGGAGCTTTGGGAAAAAAGATTTTTCCTCCCGGATATTACTTTTATGCAGGAACAGCTCAGCGCAATCTTAAGGCAAGAATTGATCGTCATTACAGTTCTGATAAAAATTATCACTGGCATATAGATTATTTTTTAGCTGAAGCAGATATAGAAAGTGATTTTGTTTTTGAACTGCCGGGGGCGGGAGAATGTTTTCTAGCCCGGATTTTAATAGATAATGGTGGAAAAACTTTGATTGATGGTTTTGGTGCCAGTGACTGCAGCTGCAGCAGTCATTTAATATATTTTTCAGCAGCGGTAGGCAATAAGATTGTAGAGGAATTAATAAAAAACAGAAATTTGGAAAAAGATTTTAATGAATTTAGTAAATAAAAAAATAATTTTAAATAAGGAAGTGGTTCGGTGGAAGATAGTGAAATACTGAAAAATCTTAATCAGGCTCAAAAAGAAGCTGTAAAACATCATCAGGGACCGGAACTGGTACTTGCGGGTGCCGGCAGTGGTAAAACAAGGGTTTTAACCAGAAGAATTGGTTATTTAATCAATCATTACGGAGTCTCCCCTTATAATATTTTGGCTGTTACTTTTACCAACAAGGCAGCAAATGAGATGAAGGAAAGAGTAAAAGAGATGGTTGGTGGGGTAAACAGCAGTCTCTGGGTTAGTACTTTTCATTCTTTTTGTGTACGAATTCTGCGTCGGGAGGCTGAAAAACTGGGCTATAATAAAAATTTTGTTATTTTTGACAGCCTTGACCAACGGAAACTTGTGAAAGAGGTTTTGAAGTCAAAAAATCTTGATCCTAAAAAAATAAAACCAAGATCAGTTTTAAATAAAATTTCAAGTGCTAAAAATGAATTAAAAACGCCAGAACAGATGAGTTCACTCTCAGGCAGTTTTTTTGATAAGACCGCTGCTGATATTTATGAAGAATATCAAAAACGACTTAAAGAAAATAATGCGATGGATTTTGATGACTTAATTCAGCAGACAGTAAGACTTTTTAAAGAATTCCCACTGGTTTTAGAGCACTATCAGGAGCGATTTGAGTATATTCTGGTTGATGAGTATCAGGATGTTAATCATGCTCAATATCAGCTGGTGAATTTGCTGGCAGAGCGCTACCGTAATATTTGTGTTGTGGGTGATCCTGATCAGGGGATTGTGCGTCCATAAGGGTTATTATGGTTTTAAGGTATTGGAACCTTTAAGACAAGAATATCTGTCTTAATGTCAAACAACTTATCCTAAGAGGAAACTCAAGGGGGAGTGTAGCATGTTGTTAAAGCTCTAAGTCAACTAGTCAACGAGTTGCGACTGAAGAGCGAGACATAAGGTGTAATATAAGGATAAAAGCTAGACTGCTTGAAGGATAGACTGAGAGGTGTTATGGTCCTCTATCAGGGAAAGTTGGCTATTAACCTGATATCAACCTTGATAACAAGAGATAAATGGAATCTTGGTATCAATATCAGTGAAATATAGATGCTCTTTCATTGATTGATATTCAAAATAAGGTTGGCTCACTTATAGATATAAGGAAAAGTCAAAAGTCCTATCCGATAATTACACATCCAGAACCAATTAATCTAAATGGAGAAGACCTAAATAGGAATGCTTAAAAGCTATGTTCTTTTTAAGGAACTGAATATCTTAAATGGTCTCGGAGTCATCGTAGTAGTCTGAAATAGGGAAAGCCTATTACATGGCGAAGGATGACAGTTAATGATAGTATAGAATAAATAGGAAGGAGCGAGATGCTTTATGAGAGATCCTATGGTAGTTTTATACAATTTGGCGAAACAAGCTAAAAAAGATAATTACACATTTAAGAGGTTATACAGAAATTTATATAACGAGGAATTCTATCTTAAAGCCTATGATAATATATATGCCAATCATGGAAGTTCTACTAAAGGTGTCGATGGTCAGACAGCAGATGGATTTAGTATAAGTAAAGTTAAAAAACTAATCCAAAAATTGAGAAATGAAAAATATCAACCTAAACCAGTAAAAAGAGTATATATTCCAAAAAAGAATGACAAAAAAAGACCATTAGGAATACCTACATTTAATGATAGGTTAGTCCAGGAAGTGGTCAGAATGATTCTAGAATCCATATATGAGGAAAGTTTCTCTAAACATTCACATGGATTCAGAAAAGCAAGAAGTTGTCATACAGCTCTAATTGAAGTTAAAAAAGAATTTACTGGTATTAATTGGTTTGTTGAGGGAGATATTAAAAGTTTCTTTGATACTATTGATCATCATATTCTAATAAATATTCTAAGAGAAAAAATCAAAGATGAAAAATTCATTAGATTAATTTGGAAGTTTCTTGGAGCAGGATATATTGATAATTGGAAGTATTACGGAACCTATTCTGGTACTCCTCAAGGAGGAATAATCAGTCCAGTACTTGCTAACATATATCTTGATCAGCTTGATAAATATGTTGAAGAATATAGAGAAAAATTTAAAGAAGGAAATCCCAAATCCAAAAAACGTAACACTGAATATAGAAAATATGCCACCAAAATAAGAAGATTAAAGAAAAAATATAATCCGATTTGGGATAAACTTAACGATAAGGAAAAAGCTGATATAATTAATAAAAAGAAAGAATGGGAAAAGAAAAAATTAAGTCTACCATATTATGATCCAATACACGAAGGTTATAAAGATATTAAATATGTAAGATATGCCGATGATTTTATTATTGGAGTATATGGAAGTAAAAATGATTGTAAAAAGATTAAAAAAGACTTAAATAATTTTCTCAACAAGAAATTAAATATAGAATTATCTAATGAAAAAACATTAATAACACATAACTCAAAGAAAGCAAGTTTTTTAGGATATGATATATCAATAATGAATGACCAGAGAACTTTCAAAAATAAAAGAGGACATAAGGTAAGAAATAATAATAAAAGAGTTGCCTTATATATGCCTCAAAATAGAATAAAAGATTATGTTGTAAAACACAATCTTGTTAAAGATGTTGACAGCAAAGATTGGCGTATGTTGCATAGACCCAAACTAATTAATCATCCCGAATTAGAAATTATAAGTCACTATAATGCTGAAATAAGAGGTTTATATAATTATTATAGACTGGCTAAAAATGTTTCGGTATATATGTGGCAATTCAGACATGTAATGGAATATAGTTGTCTGGCTACAATAGCAAATAAGCGAAAAAGTACTATATCAAAAGTTAAAACTAAATTAAAAAATGGAGAAGATTGGGGTATATGGTATGAAACAAAAAAAGGAGAAAAATTCCTGCCATTTTACAATGAAGGATTTAAACAAGTAAGAGATTACCAATTGAATGATTATGACTCAAATACTGTAGATGAATACCCAAATTTATATCCTTATTATAACAATACAACTAGTTTAGTTGATAGACTTAAAGCTTATAAATGTGAAATGTGTGGTACAGAAGATGAAAATAAAAAATACGAAGTCCATCATGTTAATAAACTTAAAAATCTAAAAGGGAAGAAAAAATGGGAGAAAATAATGATAGCTAAAAATAGGAAAACTCTTATAATGTGTAAAGAATGTCATGATAAACTTCATGAAGGAAAGCTTGATTAACTAAATAAATCATTAATAGAGAGCCACATACTTTGAAAGGAGTACGTGTGGTTCGGAGGGGGGTTCACTGAAAACCTGCTTTAGAGATAAAGTAAGGCGTTGGGTTCCTACCCTACTATGGTTTTAGAGGTGCAGATATCCGAAATATCTTAAACTTTGAAGACGATTATCCTGACGTTAAAACTATTCGTTTGGAGCAGAATTATCGTTCTAAAGGAAATATCTTAAAAGCAGCACAGTCTGTAATTAAAAACAATTCTTCTCGGAAGGAGAAGGAACTTTGGACAGATCAGGGTGAGGGTCCTAAACTGAAACTTTATGAAGCAAAAGATGAGAAAGAAGAAGCAGACTTTGTCTGCCGAACAGCTAAAGAACTGACTAAAAAAGAAGAACTGACTTTTGATGATCTAGCAGTTTTATACAGGACTAATTCACAGTCAAGGCCATTTGAAGATATGCTGATGAAATATGGAATACCGTACCAAATTGTTGGAGGAGTTCGTTTTTATGAGCGGATGGAAATCAAAGATATTATGGCTTATCTAAGGTTAATCTATAATCCAGCCGATGATATTAGTTTTTTAAGGATAATAAATCGGCCTAAAAGAGGTATTGGTGCTGGAACTCTGGGCAAAGTTCAAGATTTTGCAGAGGCAGAGGGATTAAATTTATATGAAGCTGCTTTAAAATCTAAAGCCAATCCTGCTTTGAGTGGAACTTACGCTAAGAGAGTACTTCACTTTACAGAAATTATCGAAAAATTGAGATCAGAAAAGGATGAAATTGCTTTAGCAAGACTGACTGAAAAACTTTTAGATAAAAGTGGATATCGACACAATTTAGAAGAAGAAAAAACTGCTGAAGCTGAAAATAGATTGGAGAATATTGAAGAATTATTTTCGGTTATCAACGAATATATGAAAAATAGTGATAATAATACACTGGCCGGATTTTTGGAAGAAGTAACTCTAATGTCAGATATTGATTCAATGGATGAAAAGCAGAGTTCAGTTACCTTAATGACTATTCATTCAGCTAAGGGATTAGAATTTCCAGTTGTCTTTTTAGTTGGAATGGAGGAAGGTATTTTTCCTCATTCTAATTCAATGTTTGAACAAAAAGGAATGGAAGAAGAAAGACGCCTCTGCTATGTTGGAATGACTCGGGCTGAAGAAAGATTATATTTAAGCAGGGCTCAGGTCAGGCTCCGTTTTGGAGAGAGAAAGATGAATCCTCCTTCTCAATTTATTGAAGAAATTCCTGAAGAACTTTTAGCTGGGACAGCTGATAAACGTTCTGAAATGGCAGAGGAAGAAAAGTTGATTCATTCTGACAACTCTGGAACTGAATATGCTATTGGACAGAGAATTGTTCATCCTCGCTGGGGAATTGGTACTATATTATCAATAAGAGGCGATAAAAATCCAGAATTAAAGATTGCCTTTGAACAGGGCAAAACTAGAAATTTATTGGCGGAATTTGCGCCAATTCAAAAAGTATAGGTAGGTGTAAAGATGGCTAAACTGACAAAAGAAAAAGCTGAAAAAAAGATAAAAGCATTAAGGGAAAAGATTAGAGAACATGAATATAAGTATTTTGTCTTAGATGATCCTTCAATTTCTGATGCTGAGTTTGATCAATTAATGCAGAAATTAATTAAATTGGAAAATGAATTTCCAGAGTTAGTAACAGAAGATTCTCCTACCCAGAGAGTTGGTGGAGAAGTCTTAGATGAATTCAAAAAAGTTGAACATTCTTCTACAATGCTCAGTCTGGATAATGCTTTTGGGGCAGGAGAATTAAGAGATTTTGATAAAAGAATACAAAAAAACCTTGATGGTGAAGACTATCAGTATGTTGTTGAACATAAAATTGATGGGCTTTCAGCAGTAATGCGCTACAGTGGCGGCAGTTTTGAACTTGGTGCTACTCGCGGTAACGGCGAAGTGGGTGAGGACATCACCAAAAACATGAAAACTATTCGTTCTCTTCCCTTAAAAATTGAAGAAGAAGCTGAACTGGAACTCAGAGGAGAAATTTATTTACCTAAAAGTGAATTTAAGCGTTTAAATGAAATAAGGATGGAAAATGATGAGTCTCCTTTTGCTAATCCCCGTAATGCAGCTGCTGGCTCAGTTAGGCAGTTAGACAGCAAAATTGCAGCTCAGCGCAGCCTTTCGATTTTAATTTATGATCTTATTTCCCATTCGGAAAGAGAATTTGAAACTCACCTTGAAGTTTTTTCTTATTTAAAAGAACAGGGTTTTAAGGTTAACTGGCATCAGTCTGCTGCTGAGATAGAAGCAGTGATAGATATCTGTGAGCGCTGGCAGGAA
>NZ_QBLR01000317.1:0-3801 GCF_003070835.1 Halanaerobium sp.
TTTTAGAGAATTATAATAATATTAATCAATTATTATTAGAATCTTTATATTAAAAAAGATAGGGGAGATTTTTATTAATATTAAAATCAATAAATTTATATGGAGGTAGATTATATCATATTATTATATTATTTTATTGGTCTATTTATTATTACATATTTATTTTCAAAAGTTGAATTTTTTCAAAATTTATCTAAAAAGTATTTAAAAAAATTTCATCTTATAGAAGGTAAAATAAAGAATTTATTTGATAAAAAGTTTAAAGGGAAAATACCATCTAATTTATTATCATTTATGAAAACTACCGCTGTAACACCTCTTTATGCATTTCCTTTAACTCTAGTCATGACTATTGTAATGTTGATATTAGGTGATATTTCTTTTGTAGAAACTATGTTAATTATTTTATTTTTTTCATTTATAAATATCTCTTTCTCAATTATATTAATTTATAGTTTAGGATCTTTACTTTCTTTTTTGCTTTCTGGTTTATTTTTTTTATTTGATCCTATAATTTATTGGATTGACATATCTCGATATGAAGCAGAAAAATTCGGTAATTATTTAACTATTATTTTAATTGTTCCATCTTGTGTTATATTTTGTTGGTTTTATTTTAGAGAATAAGAATTAATTCAGAATATTTTCTGTTATAATTATTTTTAATTATATTTAAATTTTATTTAGATTAGCTAATTATTTGCATCTTAAAATCTATGTTTTGTGAATTTAGGAGGGGGTTTGTATGAAATATTTTAAAAGAAAGATTCTTGTTTGCTTAATGTTAGTAATGTTAATTAGTATTCCTGTTAAATTAATTAATGCTCAAGAAGGAACTGGACTTGAAGCTGAAAAACCTGAATTAGCTGTTGATATAGACTTAGAAATGACAAATATGTTTGAAGATGAAAATAGTAAAATACAAATAAATGAATCTCTAATTAAAATTTTAGTTGAATCTAGATTGAAAAAAAATAATATTAAAATATTAAATAAAACTGAAACTGATAATATTCTCTTAATAAAACTTGAAATTCTACCAACAATTAAAGAAATAAAACATGAATATAATATTCCTAGTTATCTTAATCTAAGATTTATAAGAAATATTAGATATGATGTTAATGATGAAACTTATCATAAAACAGCTGTTACTTGGTATTATGGGGGTAGCGGTATTGGTATAACTAGTAGAGATGATATACTTAAATTCTTAGTATATGTTACAGATATTTTTATTAATGAATTTTATAAAGCAAATGATTTTTAATATAATTTAATATATTTAAAATAGCAAAAGAGGATAATTTATTTATATTAGAAAAATCTAAAACATTAAAAGATTTAGAATTAATAAAAATAGCAGAAGAATATAAAAAAGTTTATTATGAAAAAAAGAAAGAATAAAAATAAATTTTCGCAAAAGTAGAATTTGAAGTAAATAAAACCAAAATTAAGGTCAAAACTATAAATTTGAAATGAAAAGTATGTATAAATCCCAAAAAGAAAAAAACTTTTGACGATATGAGCCTCCAGATTATAACCTGGAGGCTTTATAAGGTTAATATTGAGCTATAAATGTTTTTAATCACCCTGTACTTCTTCTACTTCAGCATCCTGAGCATTCTTTCTGACTGATTCAATACCATTAAGACAGCTTTCTTTTGTCTTATAACCCTGTCCTGTTGCAATAATCTGCCCATTAGAAGCTTTTAATCGAAACCTAAACTTTCCACTTTTATCCTCATAAACTTCAAATTTACCAGCCATCTAACTTCCCCCTTTTATATTTTTTTACTTTCTTGTTTTATATTTATTTGTAATTAAGAAAAATCCTGCTTTATAACATACTTCTAGCAAGTTCTTCATATTCATCTTCTGAATATCCTTTTTTTAATAATTTTAGTTTTAAATGATGATAATACTTTTCAGTTTCTGATAATTTATCAATATTTTCATTTTCCATAGTTTCAATTAGCTCTTTATGATAATTTTCTGCTTTGGTTTGTTCTTCGATAATGTAATTAATTTCTTTTTCTAGTTTTGATAATGAGTTTAATCTATCCTTGTGTTTTAATTTGTATAATCTAGTTTTAAAACTCCTAATATGAGAAATAAATTCTTTTATCAAGGGCTTAAAAAAAATAACTTCTTTATTAAGAGTTATTACCATTTCTTTTTCTATTTCAATTAGTTTAACTTCAATCTCATAAAATTTTATCTTAGAATAGTCTTTCTTTAGTTCAAAGATTTGATTTCTTGCTTTTTTAAACATTTCACCATCTCCTAATTCAATTTTTTTAACAATAAAAATTTTTTATCTTCACAAAAAAATAAAAGCCCTTCTCATATAAGAGAAGAGCTCATTAGTCATTCATTAGCATCTTTTCTTATCTTTCAGCATAACTGCTGCGGAATTTAGCACCTTCCTTGATAGGGGTTGCTGGGTTTCAAAGGGTCCGTTCCCTCCACCACTCTTAATAAGAGTAAAATATTCATTTGTAGTTAGATCTTATCATGAATAATAAGATTTACAAAATAATAATTCAATCATCTTCTCTCTTTTCTGCTTCTTCAAATACTTTTTTAATCATCTTTGAAAAATCATCACCGTCTTGAATTTCTTCTTTATCAAAATTCATTACAAAATCAGGCTCTCCAGCAAAAATGTTTTTGTATAGCTCAAAAACAATAAACCCTGCAAGTAATGTTAAAGCAGAATAAATTAAAGAAAAGTTAACAAAAACTATCATCGATAAAACACCGAATATCAGCCCTAAAATATAACTTATTGTTGAAACATGAGACATTAAGAAGATCTCTACATTATCTAATAAAACTAGAATTTTATTAATATTAAAACCTCCTTAAATTGTGAGTCAAGTATTAAAAAAATATACTTATTCAAATCATGAATTGAATATCTTTCCCCTCTGTATTAGTTTCTATCCTAATTAATATAGTTATTTCATTTAAAAAATAAATGTTTAATTTAATCCTGTTATTTTATTTGGTGGAGGTATTTTAATAGAGTGATAACAATTATTACAAGTGTAATATTTATTATTATTTTTACTTTCAATATCACGGGACCCACATTTTGGACAAATATCTCCTTGACTATAGTCTCTAGATTTTTGTGGACCACTACCACATTTAAGACATAATTTATAATCATCAATTGTAATAATGTTATCTCTACCATCAATAATATTTCCACAAGCCCAACAATGATTTAAATAAACTCCATTTCCTTGTTCATCACATTTGCTATTTTCACATTCAGCTACAGTTAATTTATAAGCAGCATCATGAATAGGATATTTCCAATCAAAAGACATTATTTCTCCACACCTACGGCATTTTAACCTTTCTCGTATCTCATTTAATCTATTTAATGCTCCACCTATTTTCCTAACATAATCATTTAAGGAATTAAAATGTTTCATTTGCCATAAATTAGTATTATTAAAGTCTATATTTATTGAATAGTAATCAAATATTTCTAATAAAGACCATTCCCTTTTCATAAGATTAGTGTCTGTAGAGATTTTATTCCTGCCACAAGCTTTATTTCTACAATAATAAGTATATCCATATTTTTCAAAAATATTTCCTTCACAGTATGTTAATTTATTTACTCCTAAGCATTCAGGAATTATTGGATTAATATTAATTTCTTTATTATTTTCTAATGCATCTTTTTTAAATAAATAAATTAATTCTGAATGGAAATCAATAAATAATTTATCTGTGTTATCAACTTTTTTCGCTTTTTTAACTAATCTTCTTATCTTTTTC
>NZ_QBLR01000318.1:0-3798 GCF_003070835.1 Halanaerobium sp.
AGTAATGTCAAAAAGTTGTTCAAAAGCGTAAAACTGGCGGGTATTTAGAAAGATACCTGTCTTATTTTCTTTTGTTTTAATATAATCTGTCAGTATATTATTTTTTAACTTTGAAATTAATATACCTGCCAATAATCTGTCTGTTTAAATTTTTAAAACACTGTCTTTTTGTGGTCAAACCATATTATGATTTTAGTCATTTCAAATAAAAGCCTCTGCTGCTTCATCTGAAGATACAGATACTGAAGCTAGCAGAGGACTAATTGAATTCTTTATTTATCTTATTTAACTCTACTTAAGTGATTTAAGAAGCCAAATTAGCAAATAGAAAGATACTAATCATATAGATTAGATAAAAGCTAACTGCAGCTACAGCAATTTTATTAAATAATTTTATCTTACTGTTAGAAGTACTTCCTGCTCTAATTTCATCTGCTGTCGGCATTATTTCCGGTAACTTCTTTCTTTTTGCATCCAATTTATTCAAAATAACTATCGAGGCAACTGTTAGTGCAAACGCAATAGTTAAAAGAATTACTACAGAATCGATTCCCAAAGCATATAAAACTAAAGTGAAAATTGTTACTCCAGCCGTTGTCAGAGCATAAGGAATCTGTGAAGTTACATGGTCTATATGATCAGACCCTGCAAAAATTGATGACATTACCGTAGTATCAGAAATTGGTGAAACATGATCACCAAAAATAGCACCACCAAATAAAATCCCCATTAATACAGGTACGATACTAAAACCCACTAGTTCATATCCTGTTGAAACAGCAATTGGTGTTAAAATTGCCATTGTACCCCAGGAAGTTCCGGTAGTAAATGAAATAAACATTGCTGCTAAAAAAATGATTATTGGTAAAGCTCTCCCCGGCAGACCAATATTCATTAAAATATTAACAACATATTCTGCTGTACCGACCTGATCTGTTGCATGACCAATTGTCCAGGCTAAAATAATAATTGCTGCTGCAATAATCATAGTTTTAAAACCATCAATTATGGCATCACTGGCTTCACTTAAAGACATAGTCTTATATGCTAAGGCACCAACTAAGGCAAAAAATACAAAGGCAAAAGAACCATAAAGTAAAGCTAAAGCAATATCCGTTTCCTGAAAAGCCTGAGCAATACTTACCCCAGTCTGGTAGCCTTCACCAAGCCACCACATGGAAAATACACTAACAAATAACAAAGATAAAATGGGTAAAAAGAAATTAATAAGTTTTGGATTCAAACTACTCTGTTCTCCTACATCAGTACTGATATCTGATAAGGCCTCTGCTCCATCCTTCATTAACTTACCTTCTTTACGTGAGCGCCATTCTGCATCCAGCATTGGTCCATAATATCTTTGAGTAATGGCAACAAAACCAACCGTAAAAAAAGCTAAAAGACAATAAAAATTCCAAGGTATTGATTTTAAAAACACCGCATAAGGAGTCATCCCAATCTGCTCTGCAGTGATTCCGGCCGCGGTAAAACCAACAGCAATCATAGATACCTGATAACCTATCCAATTAGAAACTGGGCCAAAGGTTGTCACAGGTGCTGTTGTAGAATCCAAAATATAAGAATGGGCTTCTCTAGATGTATTATTTTTCATGCTCACATCTCGAGTTGCATTACCAGTTACAATTGTACTGGTATAAGAATCAATAAATATAAACATCCCGATCATCCAGGTTAAAATTTGCGAATCTCTTGATGTCTTAACTGTATTTCCCATCCAATTTTCCAAAGCTAAAACACTACCAGACTTATAAATCAAAGCAGCTCCTGCTCCCATAAGCATTATTAAAATTAAAAACTTAGCATTCCAGGGATTATTAACTGTATTTACAATCCAGCGTAGAGATAATGAAGTTGCAGAAATCGGATTCCAGCTGCTGATAATCAGAGCTGCAGACCAAACTCCAGCAAATAAAGAAATAAGCACCTCCCTCGTATACATAGCAAGTATAATCGCTAAAATAGGTGGGATAATTGATAAAAATCCAACTGTTTCTCCACTAATAATAAAAACCTCCTTTTTTATTAAATTTAACTCTTTAAATAATTAAATTATAGCTTAATTTTATCGAATCTAGCAACTCTTGTAAAGGATAATCTTTATTAAGATTATTAATAGAAAAAACCCCCTACTTTTAAATAGGGAGTTTTTTTATTACAAAGTTATTTTTTTGAAATTCAAACTAATATTATAAATCTTAACTTTTACTCAGCTACTATTCTACCTTCAACTTCTGGAGCTACAGGAGCATTTGCTTCAATGTATTCCATTAATACTTCTTCCAGACCTCCAGCTTCACTAACTATTGGAGCATCTGCAAACATGGAATATCCATCTCCACCTGCCTTCATGAAATCATTTGTAGCTACAGTATACATTTTATTTGGATCTAATTCTTCACCTGCAACCCAAACTTTTTGAACTCTATTACCTGCTTCAGCATCACCATCAAAGGTAAATTTAATTCCTGAAACCTGTGGGAATAAGCCCTCAGTAGCAGGATATTCAGAAATGCCGTGTTCTAAACCTGCTCTTAAATCAGCACCACTAAGCTCCATCAGCATTGCTGTATTTCCAAATGGTAAAACAGTAATTACTTCACCCTGAGTTATTTCACCTTGATTAATAGAAGCTCTAATTCCACCACCATTGGTAATAGCTGCATCAGCATTGAACTTAGCCTTCATAGCATCAGTGATTAAGTTACCAAGATTAGTTTCACCTGTTCTGACATGTTCTCTTGCGCCATTTAATTCAACAGTAGTTCTACCTACTACCTGTGATGTAATAACCTCATTAGCTTTATTAACTCTATCTACAACTAATGAAATAATATAATCTTTTTCCACATTTGCAGTATCTTCCCTAGGAATCAAATTAGGAGTAATGGCTTCTACTTCACCATTTTCAACTGTCAAATCAACATAGCCTAAGAACTTAGAATATTCACCAGCCATAACTATCATGGTATCATTAACCTTCATGCCTTCTTCTAAGACATTGTGGCTGTGACCATCAACAATCAAATCAATTCCGGCTACCTCTTCTGCTACCATTTTACTGGTATATTCACTACCGTCACTAATTCCCAGATGAGATAAAGCCACAATAACATCAACTTTATTTTCTATTTCACTTACAACAGCTTCTGCAGTTGTAATAGGGTTTTCAAATACTAGACCTTCAACATTTTTAGGATGTGTTTTAAAAGTTGTTTCAGGGGTAGCTAAACCAAAAACACCTACCTTAACACCATCGTATTCTTTTATTATATAATCTTCAGTATAAGGAATTTCTTTTCCATCCTCTCTGCTCAAATTAGCAGCTAAGAACGGAAATCTACTCATTTCAGCCAACTCTTCCAATCTCTGCTGACCAAAGTTAAAATCATGGTTTCCTAAAGTTACAGCGTCAAGCTTCATTAAATCTAAAATATGACTAATAGATTCACCATCATTTATATTAGCAATAGTCTGACCATGGAAAGTATCACCAGCGTCTAAGAACATTACATTTTCTCGTTCTCTTCTGGCTTCCTTAATCAGTGTTGCCATCTTAGCATAACCCATGCTGCCAGCATAGTCATCTTCTTCTACTCTAGAATGAACATCATTTACATGGTAAATCCTTAAATTAACCTCTGCGTGGCTGGTAGAGATTATGGAAAAATTCGAATATCGAACTTTAATTCCTTCAACAGCTGTTATATCATTGTTCATTTGCTTCACCTCATACTCTATTATAAAGGAATCTTTAGTTTTATTAAACTACTATTTATC
>NZ_QBLR01000319.1:0-3784 GCF_003070835.1 Halanaerobium sp.
TGTGTGAGTGTGAACAATGTGGAGAGGCATTCCGGGCAGATCACCTGATTGAAGACTATTTTTTTTCCTTTAAAAACTTGACAAAAAATACAATTAATGTTATAATTAGTATAGAAAATAAAAAAGAATATTTTTTTAACTTTCTATTTCCAATAAATAACAAATATGGAAAGAAAAAATTATTAAGGTTTATTTAAAAAATAAGGAGGAGTGTAAAAATGCAAAAATTTGATAGTATGGAAGAGTTATTAGAAGGTGTAGATTTTGATTGGGAATTACTTTTTGATAATTGGATTTGTGGGTTTGTGATTTATGAATTTGATATTACCAGAATGGGTGGTTGGTGTCGATGGGAAGAGGGAGACACTTGTATTGATGGAGAAAAATATTTATGTTTTGAATGGGGAGACTATTTCTTAATCAAAGAAGACGCTTTTGAAAAATATGTATGGGGGATTTTCAAAAGGAAAGAGGATTATCCTAATCGTGAAGATTATGATACAGATTATGATTATAGGAATGCCCAATGGGAAGATTATCCTTATTATATCTGCCATGAAGCTTATGCAACCAAAGAAAAAGCAATAGAGATATTAGAAGAGTTTGAATTAACATGGGAAGAAAATCAAGGTAAAACTTATGATACTGTTTATTATCTGGAAAGATAATTAACCCAAAAATTAAATATTGTTTCACCAACCACACTATTCTTACAAACCACTTTTTCATTTGTAGGGGTAGTGTGTTTTGTTTTTGTTTTATAAATTTACTTCAAAAAATTCCAAAGGAGGAACATAAAAATGTTAAAAAGAACAAATAATTTTCAGGTACCAAATATTATGTTAATTGCTGAGTTGTCGAAGGAAAGGGAAACACTTGAAGGTTTACAAAGAAGATTTTTGTATAGGAAAAACATTAAAAAAGAAAATGATTTTTCACTTGTAAAAGATATAGTTCAGGTTAGAAACCAAATGACAAGAATGGTTGAAAATGAATTTGACAGAGTGGATCCAGAAATTTTTCAAAATCATTATAATACAGAAAAAATCGAGAAATTGTTAGAATATCCTGAAGAAATCAAACCTTATGTCGAGATTAAATAATTAATAATACCGAATTTTCTTAAATTGTTGATCCGTAAGAACGAAAATTAATTAGAACGAAAATTCCAAAGGAGGAATGGTTAAATGTATAAAAGTAAAAAAGTAAAATTGTTAGTGTTAATGTTGATCTTGGTACTGTCTTTTTCTGTTTCTTTTTCTGTTAGCTCATATGCAAAAAATATTGCAAAAGTATCAGAATCCAAACTTAAAATTTCATCCGACCATTGGGCTTATCAGAATGTGAAAAGACTTGTTGAGCTTGGTATTGTTGAAGGTTATCCAGATGGAACATTTCAGGGTAATGAACCTATAAGTCGCTATGAAATTGCTGCAATAACAGATAGAGCTTTAAGAAATCTTAATGACAAATTTGATCGGGTGGAAAGGAAAATATGGAAGAATGATTCTGAACTTTTCAATCTTGATCTGACATTAAGTTTGTTGGCAAAAGAATTTCGAAATGAGTTAGAACTGTTGGGTAATAATGTTGATGAAATTAATCAAAGATTAGAAAATCTTGATAACCGTATTTCAAAATTTGAAAAACCTGATACTGGCATTGTTGTTTCAGCCGATATAAAGAAAATGTATGGAAAAAATATCCACTCTTGGAGTCAAAAAAATCAATTCGACTATGGTGGAGAAACTTATAATATTAATACAGATGTCGAAAGAACAGCCCCACTTGATATGACAGTATTGGAACTTGGATTCAAAAAAAATAGCTTTGTAAATCAAAAACTTAATGAAAAAGTAGAATATATTGAAGCTAATTATATAACCAATCTTAATGATGGAGAAGAAAACATTGAACTTGAATCTGAAACCACTATTGAAGGTCTGGATGAGACTTCAAAAAATAAAGGTCTTCAGGGAAAGAAAGTCAATTTTAAAAATTATAATGCTTCCGTATTGACAGAGAAAAAACTATTTAAAACACCTTTTAAATTAGGATTTGGCTTTAATCATCAGGAACAAAACTTCAAATCCACTGGTGAAAAAACCGAACAGAATATTAATAATAAATATATGTCTGGTGGAGAAGGAAAAGGGACTACAACGGAAATGCTGTATGAAATCAATAATCCGTATATCCTTCTTGAAGCAAATAAGGATGTAAAAGGTATTAATACCAATCATCAAATTCGATTAACTCCCTATTCTACAATTAAGTCTCAATATAATAACTATTATTTTGGGGAAAAAATCAAAGCCAGAGATAATGGATATGGTATTGGTTATAACTTGGAAGCAAAAAAAGAAATCAAAGAAAATATAAACCTTGTTTTTGGACTTGATGCTAATTATAAGAAATACAATGATGTAGAATTTGAAGTATATAACGAAAGTGAATATACAAGTGTTGAAGAATATTATAGTCAGTTCCAGCACCCAGAAGGAGAAATTGAACAAAAAACACTTACTGTTGGTCTTGGAGTTAATATTAAGTTTTAATAGTTGATTATTTGGGGAGGTTTATTCCTCCCCATTCTTATATAGAAAGAAAAAAATAAGAAGGAAAAAAATAAAAAGGAGGAATACAAAAATGTTTAAAAAATTTAAAAGTTTGTTTTTTATATTAATATCAATTGTGTTATTAATAACCCTGACGGGTTGTGATAACAGTCTTGAAGAAGATGTTGGTGGTGGTCCGAAAAAAATAGCCAACATTACTGGTAATGTATCCGTACTCAATCGAAATGGAGAAAAAGAATCAATTGAAGGGGCTTCCATTGTAATTAATGATAATATAACAGAAACCGATGTTAAGGGTAATTATTCTATTGCTGTTCCATCTGGAAATTATGAAATGGCAGCAACCTATAATTATAATGGAGAGCAAATTACTCAAAAAATTAATCTTGAAATTCCAGAAGGTACCTTTAATTTTGAAAGAAATTTTACCTACAAAACTTTTGGAGAATTAAATCTGAATATATATACATGGATAGATGGAGAAAAAGTATTATTGGAAAACCCTTCACTCACAACAACAATTTCAAATGAAAACTATGTTGAAGAAAATCCTTATAAAAAAGAAATAACCGAAGAGAATGAAATTAATTTAAAACTGGATGTTGGAAAATATGATCTTTTTATTGAAGCTGTTATTGACGGGAAAACTCAAACAATTGAAGATAGCATTGAAATTAAGAGTGGAGAACAGTTAAATTATACAGCTAAGTTTAATGAACCTGAAAATGAGCCTGAAAAGGTAGATATGACAGGTAGGTTAATGGTTTTAAATCCATTTCTCCCTGAAGGAATTGATGAAGTTCAGCCAGAAAGTGATTATACTATAGAAGTCTATCAAAATGGTGAAAAAATAACAGAAACTATAACAGACACAGATGGAAACTATTCTCTTAGTCTATATCCAGGAACTTATGAAATTCCCAATCCTTATAATCCTGTTGAAATGATAGAATTAGTTGTTCAGGAAGGAGTTAATACTCTGCCAGAAATTGAATATGAACTTGTGTTAACTGATCTAAGTTTTTATTTTCAAGATGGAGAACATTATGAAGAAGATTTGAAAAACTATTATCAAATAGGAGATTATAACCTTAGTGAATGGGTTAATACCTCACATATGGAAAACAGGTAACGTCAAGTATTTTGTGTAAATAAATTAATATCTTTCTTCAAATAGTTGAATTAGTTTTTCTCGAGCAGCTAAA
>NZ_QBLR01000320.1:0-3752 GCF_003070835.1 Halanaerobium sp.
ACTCAAAGAAGGATTCCTCTTTTTATTTAAAAAAATTATCATAATTTTATTTACACAACTTATTATACATTACTAATCAAAAAAAGACTAAACTTATAGTATTTGTTAAGAAAGTTTCAGAAAGAATATTTGATATTCCAGACTTTGAATACTATGCTTTGGCTGATGGAAACAGAGAAATATTGGCTAAATCTTACACTGGAATAGCTTCATTTTTTAAGAGTTATTACAAAAAACGACGATCACAAAAGAGATTAAGGCTCTCTTTACCATTATGATAGTAAAAATAGTTTTTTGCTATTTTAAAAAAATGGGGAAACTTATTAATTTATTTGATTTAAAATGGTTAAATCAGGCATCAATCTATATACCTAGCCTTAATAGTAATTTTCATCAATTCTGCTCATGACTAAATAATAGTTTTAATAGAAAATTAAGTAAATATAATAATTTATAATAATTATCTAACTCCGTGGTTGATATATTTTGCCTTTACTTATCAGAGCAAAAACGAGACGCACAGATTTACATGCAGTTTGGGAGTCTAAAATATTTAAACTTAATGGAAACAAACAAATTTACATTTAACTTAGTGATAAATTTCAAAGTTGCTAAGTATATTATACGAGGAGTGTTTATTATGATAAAAGAAACAAATGTTGTAATAGTGGGTGCTGGAGCAATTGGTGGTGCAATTGCAAGAGAATTATCGAAATATGAATTAGATGTTGTTCTTATTGAAAAAAATCAAGAAATTGGTGGGGAAGCAACAGTTTCTAATAGTGCAATTATACACACCGGATATGACGCAAAACCTGGCACTTTAGAATCAGAATTAGTAGTTGCTGCCAATCCTATGTACGATAAATTAACTGAAGAATTAAATGTGCCTTTTAAAAGAACAGGAGCTATTTTAGCAGCAGTAAATGAAGAAGAATTAGAAGCATTACCTAAAATAATAGAAAAATCATATAAGAATGGAGTATATGATATTGAATATTTAACTTCAGAAAAGATAAAAAAACTAGAACCTGAAATTAGCGATAATGTAAAAGGAGGGATTTTAATACCTAGAGAAAGTATAATTGACCCTTTTTTATTAAATATTGCTTATGTAGAAAATGCACACAAGAATGGTGTCGAGGTTATGTTGTCTACAGAAGTATTAGATATAAAAACAGAAAACAATAAAGTTGAAAGTGTAAAAACAAATAAAGGTTCTATTAAAACTGATTATGTTATAAATGCTGCTGGAGTCCATTGTGATGAAATTGCAGAAATGGTAGATTTATGTGATTTTAAAGAACATCCAAGAAAAGGAGAATTTTTTATTTTAGATAAAGCAACTCCTTATGATTTGAATTCCATAATTTTACCTGTTCCTACTAAATTGACAAAGGGTAAACTAATAACACCTACTATTCATGGCAACTTATTACTTGGGCCTACTGCAGAAGATATTGAAGATAAATCAGATAGATCAGTTACAGAAGAAGGATTAAAAAGTATAATTAAAGATGTTCAAAATAGAGTTCCTAAGGTTTCACAATTTGATTCAATTAAACAATATGCTGGATTAAGACCGACTAGAACACCAGCTGGTTATTATATAGAAAATTATGAGTTAGAAGGTTTTATTGGTTTATCTGGTATAAGATCAACAGGTTTAACTTCTTCTCCATCAGTAGCGAAATATGTAGTTGATTTATTACAATCTGAAGGTTTAAATTTAATACCTGATAATAATTTTGATCCATATAGAGAACCAATTACTAAATTTAATGAATTATCATTAAAAGAAAAAGAACAAATAATTTCTAAAAATCCTGAATATGGGAGAATAGTATGTAGATGTGAAACTATTACAGAAGGAGAAATTGTTGAGGCAATTAAGCGACCTTTAGGAGCAAAAACTGTTGATGGTGTGAAAAGAAGAGTAAGAGCTGGAACTGGGAGATGTCAAGCTGGTTTTTGCAGACCTAGAGTTGTACAAATTTTATCTAGAGAATTAGGCATTCCAGAAGTTGAAATAGAACAAAAAGAAAAAGGAAGCAAAATTCTTTCAAAAGAAAATAGATAATCAAGAAATTTATATAGGAGTGGTAAATATGTTTACACAAAACTACAATGTTATTGTAATTGGTGGAGGACCTGCTGGTTTAGAAGCAGCTATCTCAGCTAAAAAAGAAGGCGCAAAGAAAGTTCTGATAATCGAAAGAGATAAAAAATTAGGAGGAATACTTCAACAATGTATTCATCCGGGATTTGGTTTAGAATACTTTAATGAGGAATTAACTGGACCGGAATATGCATATAGATTTATAGAAGAACTAAAGGACCTAAATATTGAAACAATGTTAAACACAATGGTTTTAGAAATAAATGACAATAAAGTTTATGCAACTAATAAAACTCATGGGATGTGTACTTTAGAAGCAAATTCAATTGTGTTAGCAATGGGATGTAGAGAAAATACTAGAGAATCAATTTGTATTCCTGGTTCTAGACCTTCAGGGGTTCTTACAGCTGGAGCAGCTCAAAGATTTATAAATATGCAAGGTAATATGGTTGGAAAAGATATTGTTATTCTTGGTTCAGGAGATATCGGTATGATAATGGCAAGAAGGTTAACTTGGGAAGGAGCTAATGTAAAAGCGTTAGTAGAAATAGAGTCTTATTTAACAGGTTTAAATAGAAATAGAGTTCAATGTATAGATGATTATGATATTCCTCTTTATTTTAGTCATACTATAAGCAATATTTATGGGAAAAAACGTCTTACAGGAGTGGAATTAGCTGAAGTTGATTCTAAATGGAATATTATAGATGAAACCAGAGAAAAAATAGATTGTGATACATTACTTTTATCTGTAGGTTTAATTCCAGAAAATGAGTTAAGTAAAAGCGCAAATATAGAATTAGATCCAGTTACTAATGGACCTATTGTTAATCAGATGATGCAAACATCAGAAAAAAACATTTTTGCTTGTGGAAATGTTGCTCATGTAAATGATTTAGTAGATAATGTTACCATTGAAGCTAAAATTGCTGGTAAATATGCTGCCTTAAATGCAATGGATAAATTAAAAGTAGAAAATAAAATTGTAAAATTTATTCCCCAAAAAAATGTTTCTTATATTCATCCACAAAAATATAAAAAAAATAATTTAAATGAAAATAATTTTAATATTAGTTTTCGAGTAAAGAAACCTATAAATAATGTAACTATAAAATTAACCGATGATAATCAAGTTATAAAAAAAGAGAAAAAATTGCAGGTTAATCCTGGAGAAATAGAAAATCTATCAATTGAAACAGAAAAACTTAATAATATTAAGTCGGAAAAAGTTGAACTTATTATTGAGGAGGAAGAATAATGAATACTGAAAAGTTTACATGTGTTGTATGTCCAATAGGATGTGAAGTAACAGTTAAAGGTCAAAAAGATAATATTGAAAAAATTACTGGATTCAAATGTGACCGAGGAAAAAAATATGCTAAGAATGAATTTTTGAATCCAACCAGAATACTAACTAGTACAGTTAAAATTAAAAATCATGACTTACCAGTTATTTCTGTAAGAACTGATAAACCTGTATCAAAAGATGAAATATTTGATTGTATGAAAATTATTAGAAATACAGAAATAGAAGCTCCAATTACAATGAATGAAGTAATAATTAAAGATATTAATAATACAGGAGTAAACATTATAACTACAAAAAAATAATTATATTTAATCAATATTATTT
>NZ_QBLR01000321.1:0-3718 GCF_003070835.1 Halanaerobium sp.
GATTATACCTTACTAGATTTAACTGCTTCGAAAACAGATTTAGAAAAATTTTGTCAAGAAACTATAGAATATGGATTTAAAACTGTTTTTGTTAATCCTTATTATTTAGAATTTGTGTATAATAAGCTTAATAAACATGATGTTAAAGTAGGTGCACCAATAGGATTTTCTCTTGGATGCAGCACTAAAAAAACAAAACTAACTGAAACTAAAGAATCAATTAAAGCTGGAGCATCTGAATTAGATATGTTAATGAATTTATCTGCATTTAAATCTGGTGAATATGATTATGTAGAAAATGAAATTAAGGAATTCGTGAAATTAGCAAATGGTTTAACGACAAAAGTTATTATTGAAAGCGCTCTTTTAACAAAAGAAGAAATTATAAAAGCATGTAAATTAGTTGAGTCAGGTGGTGCTGATTTTGTTAAGACAGCTACAGGTTTTAATGGTGGAGGAGCAGCATTAGATGATGTGAAACTAATAAAAAAAACTGTAGGGTCTAATCTTGAAGTCAAAGCAGCTGGCGGAATTAAGACATATCAAGATGCATTAGATATGATAAAAGCTGGAGCTTCTAGAATTGGAGCAAGTGGTGCTATTGAGATTATAGAAGGTAAAGATTATAAAGGAAATTATTAGAATTAGGTAGGTGTTTTTGTGGTGAAAATTGCTATTGGATCTGATCATGGGGGATATGAATTAAAAGAAGAAATTAAAAAGACATTAGAAGCAGAAGGTATTAAATATAAAGATTTTGGTACTATGAATGAAAAATCAGTTGATTTTGGCCCCATTGCTAAAAAAGTGGCGGAGTCTGTCGCTGATGATAAATATAACAGAGGTATTTTAATTTGTGGAACAGGCATTGGTATGTCGATTATGGCTAATAAAGTAAAAGGAATCAGAGCTGCTCTTGTAAATAATGTGTTTTCTGCAGAGGCCTCCAGAGCCCATAATAACTCTAATATATTATGTATGGGAGCTAGGGTGATCGGAGCTGAGTTGGCTAAAATGATAACTAGAGTTTGGCTAAAAACTGAATTTGAAGGTGGAAGGCATAAAAGACGAATTGATTTCATTAGTGATTATCAGAATGCTGACTAATATTTCTCAATTTAATAGGAGGTAAAAAATGGGTGGAAGTTATGTAGGTAGTATGATTAAGATGTTCTTAGGTCCACATGGTAGGTATCTCTCTAATCTTTATTTGCAAAATCAATTATTAATTAATAGTTTTGTAATAGGAGTAGTTCTAATTAAAAAGACAATTGATTATAGATCAGATAAATCAAGTTAAATGGTACTAGATATAAGAGGAGCGATTTAAATTGGAGAGAATAGGAGTTTTAACTAGTGGTGGTGATGCACCCGGAATGAATTCAGCTATAAGATCTATAGTAAAAACAGCTCAAAAAAATAAGATTCAAGTTTATGGAATTGAATTTGGTTATATAGGTTTATTAGAAATGAAATATAAGAAATTAAATATTCTAGATATTGATCATATTAGTACAGATGGTGGTACAATTCTCAAATCGGGGAGAACTGATAGATTTAAAACAGATGAAGGCATAGAACAAGCAGTTAAAAATATAAAGAAAATGAAATTAGATGGATTAATTGTTATTGGAGGAGATGGGTCAATTAAAGGAGCTCAAAAACTCGCAAAAAAAGAAATTAAAGTTATTGCAATTCCTGGTACAATTGATAATGATATTAATGTTACAGATTATACAATTGGGTTTGATACTGCTTGTAATATAGTGATTAATTCTGTTGACAAAGTTTTAGATACAGCTAAGTCGTTAGTTAATGAAAATCCTCGTATCTTTTTAATTGAAGTCATGGGAAGAAATTCTGGGGATATTGCATTATATTCTTCTTTATCAGGTGGTGCTGATGAAGTATTAATACCTGAACAAAAAATTGACTATAATGAAATTATTAATAATTTAAATAATAAATTTAAAATTGGTAAAAAATATGCAATAATTATTATGGCAGAAGGAGCAGGTAAATTAGATGAAGTAAAAAATAAATTAGAAAAAGACCTTGGTTATAGTATTAAATCTATTTTGCTTGGACATCTTCAAAGAGGTGGTAATCCTTCAGCATTTGACAGAATACTTGCATCTAAATTTGGTTACTATGCTGTTCAAACAATGATAAATAAAAATCAATGTGGGATAATTGGTATTAATTGTAATGATATTATATTAAATAAATTTAATAACTCAAAAAAAACAAAAAGTAAAACGGATAATGAAATTTATGAATTAAGCAAGACTTTATGTCATTAAATTTTCACTAAAATAAAGGAGTTTTAAAAATGGAAAAAGAAAAAACTATAAAAGTAATGAATGAAACTGGTTTACACGCTAGGCCCGCATCACAATTTGTAAAAAAGGCAAGTAAATATAAAGCAGAAACAACAATTGTGTTTGAAGGAAAAGAAGTTAATGCTAAAAGTATTATGGGACTTATGAGTTTAGGAATCTCTAAAGGAAGTCAAATAACTTTAAAATCAGAAGGGGAAGATGCAAATAAGGCTATCTCTGACCTAGCTGAGTTTGTTGAAGTTACCCTACTTGAAGAAGATCATTAAAATACATTTTAATTTTTTTCATACTATACTAATTTATAATTTTAAATATCAAAATTAAAGAGAGGAAATTAAATGAATATAAATAAAATAAATGGTATAGAGTGTAATTGTGGTAGAACTCATCAAATTCCAATTGATGAAATTATTATTGGAGAAAAAGTTATAAATGAATTAGATAATATTTTAAGAAAATATACTAATGCATCTAAATTTTATTTAATAGTAGATAAAAATACAAAAAAAGTTGTTGGACATAGAATCAAGAAAATTATTTTAGATAATGACTGGAAAATTGAAGAGATTTTACTTGAAGAAAAAAAAGAAAATGATCATGTTGAACCAGACACAGATGCTTTATTTAAAATTTTATCAAGTGTTGATACAAATGGATATTTATTAGCTTGCGGTTCAGGTACAATTAATGATTTAACAGCATTTGCAGCAGATAAAATGAATATGCCTTATTCAATTATCACAACTGCTCCTTCTATGGATGGTTATGCATCTTCCGTTTCTTCAATCACAGTTAACGGTGTAAAACAAACATACAATATCAACCCTCCTGAATTAATTATAGCCGATCTTGAATTGCTTTCAGAGGCCCCCTGGAAGATGATTCAATCAGGTCTTGGAGATCTACTTGGAAAAATATCTTCTTTATTAGAATGGAAATTGGGAAAAGTATTATTTGATGAATATTTTTGTTCAAAAGCTTTTTTATTAATTAAGAATACATTAGACAATCTAATGGAAAATTCTGATGAGATAAAAAATAGAGAAGAAAAAGGGATTAAAATTTTAACTGAAGGTTTAATTAATTCAGGTATAGCAATGATGATGGTGGAAAGTTCGAGACCTGCTTCTGGAACAGAGCATCATATTTCTCATTTTTTTGATATGTATTCAGAAATATATCAAAAGCCAGTTCCCCCACATGGAATTAAAGTTGGTATAGCTTTAAATATTAGCACCTACTTTTATTTAAAATTATTAAATTCAAAATTTGATGATTTTACATTCGATCATAATAAATTAAAACGAAAAAAAAATATTAAAAGATTTTATTTAGATAAATCTTCAACTATTATAAATCTACTTGATAAAAGGTGG
>NZ_QBLR01000322.1:0-3715 GCF_003070835.1 Halanaerobium sp.
CCGCACCTATGAAAGCCCCACCTGCCCCGCTCTTATCTAAATTATGATTAAATAGGCTTATAAAATAAATAATGGAGGGATAAATCTTGTTTAAAAAAACAGAGGAGAAGAGTAGTTTTAGATTTAATTTAAATTATAAGTTGATATTTATCATGCTGGCGATTAGTTTGATTCCAATTGCACTGCTGGGATATATAATTACTAATCAGAGCAGCCAGGCACTTAGAGAAGCAAATTTTAATCAGCTCAATTCAATCAGGATAAATAAAGCAAATCAAATTGAAAGCTTTTACAGTGAGCGTAAGGGTGATGTTAATGTTTTGAGTAATACTCCGATTGTAATAGATGCTTTTAATAATTTTAATAATGCTTTTTCATCGGGTGGGACTGAAGGAGTAATGTACGATATCTACATAGAACAGTTTGGACCTTATTTTAATACATATGCTGAGGAAAATGAATATAAAGATTTATTTTTAATTAATCTAGAAGGAGATATTATCTTTTCTCAGGCTCAGAACAGTGATCTAGGGCAGAATCTAATTGAAGGAGATTTAGCAGAGACAAATCTTGCTAGAGCATATAACGAGGCTCTGGAAGGTAATGTTTCTCTGGTAGATTTCAAATATTATGGACCGGTGGAAGCTCCAATTCAATTTGTGGCTGCTCCAGTTTTTGAGAATGGAGAGATAATTGGGGTTACTGCTCTGCAGATTTCTGCTCAGCCGATTAATAGGATAATGGGTGAACTTTCCGGTTTAGGAGAAAGTGGAGAAACATATCTTGTTGGGGCAGATAAGTTAATGCGCTCTGATTCTAGATTTACTGATTCAAATGATATTTTAGCAGAGGAAATTGACACTGAAGCTGTTAATCAGGCTCTAGCCGGTAGTGAAGATAGTCAAATAATTAATGACTACCGGGGGATATCAGTTTTAAGTTCTTATTCCAGCCTTGATATTACAGAGTTTGACTGGGCAATTATTGCCGAAATTGATGAAGCTGAAGCTTTTAGTGAGATTACTGCGATGAATAATAATGCCCTAATGATGATAGTAATTATTGCTCTGCTGGTAATTATTATTGCTTATTTTTTTTCTAAGAAAATAACAAATCCGATTTCAAAGGCGGTTGAGATGGCTGAAGAAATCTCTGCCGGTAACTTATCTGTTTCTAAGCTTAAAATTAAAAGTAACGACGAGATTGGTGATCTGGCAGACTCTTTAAATAAGATGCTGACAAATTTAAAAGCAATAATCAAAAATGTGTCGGATATAGCTTCTAATCTTGCAGCTTCAAGTCAGCAATTATCTGCTTCTGGTGAGGAAGTGGCAGCTTCTGCAGATCAGGTTGGAGATTCTATCCAGCAGGTAGCTTCTGGTGCCGAGGAACAGTCAGCCCAGGTTGAAGAAGCAGGAAGTATTATTAAGCAGCTGATAAATCAGATCTCTGAGGTTAATGGCATTTCTACTGCTATGAATTCACAGGCTGATGCCGTAATGAACAATATAGAAATTGGAAGTAGTTCTGTTGAGAATTCAGTTGAGCAGATAGAAAATGTAAAGGATAATTCTGCTCAGGTTGCAGATGATATTAATTATTTAGGGGAGCTTTCTACAAAAATAGGTAATATAGTGCAGCTAATTAATGGAATTGCCGAGCAGACTAATTTGCTTGCTTTAAACGCAGCTATAGAAGCTGCCAGGGCAGGGGAAGCAGGTAGAGGTTTTTCAGTTGTAGCTGATGAAATTAGAGAATTAGCTGAAGAATCATCAACAGCAACTGATCAAATAAATTCCCTAATTAAAGAAATTCAAAGTGGTGTAGATAACGCAGTTTCTAAAATGGATAATACAGAAAAAGTTGTAGATAACAGTGTTGAAGCGATTGATCAAACTGGAAGTTCTTTTACAAAAATTAATCAGGCAGCAGCAGAATTACAAAACCAGATTGAAAAGATTACTCAAAAGGCAGAACAGGTTAATCAAAACAGTAAATTTGTTGATTCTACGATTACTGAAATTGCAGCTGTCAGTGAAGAGGCGGCCAGTAATTCAGAAGAAGTGGCCGCCGCCAGCGAAGAGCAGTCTGCGTCTACAGCAGAAATTGTTAACGCAGCTGATCAGCTTTCTAATATGGCAGATGAGCTTACAAAGGCTATAGCTCAGTTCAATCTATAATCGCTTAGCAAGTTCACTCCCAGCCATAAATGCTGTGGCAAAGGCAGCCTGAAGGTTATAGCCGCCGGTATCGCCATCAATATCTAAGACCTCTCCGGCTGCAAAAAGGTTATTGGTGATTCTGGATTCCATAGTCTGGGGATTGATCTCACTGAGGTCGATCCCTCCTTTAGTAACCATTGACCGATTAAAATCAGCTAGAGATTTAATTTTAAATTCTAAACTAGAAAATAGGTCAATAATTTCTCTTCTTTCTTCTTTTCTTAGGTGAGCAGCATTCTGACTGCCATCTATATCTGCAATATCAAGTATTTTTTCGATCAGTCTCTGGGCCAGCGGATATTTAATGAGAAGATTAAGCAGATTTAATCTGCCTTCTCTTTCAATTTTTTTGATTAAATTATTTTCTAATTCTTCTTTAGAATAATTTAAGAGTTTTATTTTTATAATATCTCCTTTTTCCATATAGCGCGAATAATTAATTATACCGGGACCTGAAAGACCTTGGTGGGTTAAAAGTAGATCATCTTTCCAGCTTTTTAATAGCTCATTATTTCTCCAGAGAGAAATTTCTTTAACTCTGAGAGAAATTCCACTCAACATTTTAAATTTATAATTTTTAATAACCACAGGTGCTAGGGCAGGACGGGGTTCGATAATCTTATGGCCCAGACTGCGTGCAATCTGAAAACCATCTCCCGTTGAGCCAGTTTTTGGGAAAGATTTACCTCCCACTGTAAGTAAAAAATAATTACTTATATAAGTTTCAGCGGCTGTTTGAACTTCAAAATATTCATTTTGCTGCTTAACTCTTCTTACTTCTGAATTATATATTATATCTATATTTCTATTTTTAATTTCTTTTAATAAAACATTTAAAATATCGGAGGCCTGATTTGATTCTGGGAAAATTTTACCGCCTCTGACTTCTCGAAATTTAATTCCTCTATCTTCAAAAAACTGCATCAGCTTTTGATTATCAAAAGTATAAAGTGCCCCCATTAGAAAATTATAATTTTCTCCATAGTGGTCGAAGAATTGTGAAATATCTCCTCCATGTGTCAAATTACACTGACCGGAGCCGCTGATCAGAAGCTTTTTGCCGGCGCTAGAATTTTTTTCTAAAATTAATATTTTTTTATACTTATTATTTGCTGCAGCCTGAACTGCAGCAAAAAGTCCTGCCGGTCCAGCACCTGCAATAATTAAGTCAGCTTTCATTTTCCTGCCCCCATATTCTTAAATGTATTATCAAAATTTACTTTTCAAACTAAAAAAATCTCCCAAACAGGAGACTTTAAAAATTGCTATAATCGTTGATATATAAATGGTGCCGAAGGCGGGGGTCGAACCCGCACGGCCGCAAGGGCCACTGGATTTTGAATCCAGCGCGTCTGCCAATTCCACCACTTCGGCATCAACACCAATTATTTTAACATAGAAAATTATTAAAAGCAAGAGTTAGCATTTTAGAGCTTTTTGCTTTGTACAATTTTTTCTTAAAAAAGAATAAAAAATTTGCAGTAAATATCTCC
>NZ_QBLR01000323.1:0-3708 GCF_003070835.1 Halanaerobium sp.
AACAACTTTTTTGCCTGTGATATCAAAAGGTATTTCTGTCCGATGAACAATCGGCTGCTGGGCAACTGTTGAAAGATCATCCCGATAAAGGGTAATATCAAGAATACCAGTTGGTAACTTGATTCCCTCAATTTCTTCAACCTTAGCTGCCAGTCTTTCGGCAAGTGGAACCCCTCTGGTTCTAATACCAATTAAAACCAAATCTTCAGTACCTTTGTTTTTTTCCAGAATCTCATGAGCAATTCTTGTAATTGCCCGCCCCATTGCTGCAGAATCGATCAGTTCTTTTTTGATCTTCATTTCTGATTTATCCAAAAAATTACCTCCTTTAGGGAGAATATTTCTAGCGGCAAAAAAATAACCTTCTCACGGCATAGTAAGAAGGCTGCTAAAATTTATATTTTCCCTTACTAGCCTCTCTGGACTAATTTAAAGAATATCATTCTATTTGATTAGATATTATCAGAACAAATGCACCAAGTCAAGCAAAATTCAAATAAAAATATATCTTTTCTTTCCTTGATAATAAAAATTACAAAAAACAACTTAAAATTTACATATGTCTAGAATATAATCCAGATTAGAAATAATTTCTAATCTGGATTATATTTATTAATCAATTTACTTTATTCTAAAATTAACTTCAAACATTAATCCCTCTCTAATTTTAACTATTACTGGATTTTTGCTTAATATTTCAGCTCCAGCTGGAAGAGAGTTTTTATCTAGTTTTAAGACCAGAGTCTGCATTGGCTGAATATTACCTTCAGCTCTTATTTCAAAATGGAATCTACCGAATTGATCTGTTTCTACAATTTGACCGGTGGTGGATATAATTCTGATTCCTTCCAGTCCTTTTTCAGCTTCGCCTTCAGTCTGCATTCTATCTTCATTTTGATCAAGATAGACCTTACCTATCACAGTTGAAGTAGTAAATAGTGGATCTTCAATTACTAATACTTCTGCCTCTGCTGTATTAGAAATTAGATTTTCTCCTACTTTAGCATATGCCTGGTTAATATAAGTATTAGAATTGACAACACCACTACCAACTACCAGGGTATATCTAATTTCCATACTACTTTCTGCATTTAACTCCAGACCTTCCCAGCTGACAAGTCTATTTCCTTCAGTCTTCAGCTTAGTTTCACTACCCGTTTCAGAAACGATTACTGCTGAATCTTTAACAAATCTAAAGCCTGCTGGCAGTTTATCATAGAGAGTGAAAGAGTCAAGATCAAAATTGGTTTCATTTATAATTTCAATTTTATAACTTATGAAATCACCAATTGAGACCTGCTTTTCAGCTGCAGTTTTATTTATTATTATATCTGTAGGATAAACTTCTAAGACTCCAGTTGTAGTAGATGTATTACCTGCACCATCGGCAATTGATGCTTCAACCTCATATTCTCCAAGATCTAGAGGCTGATCAACATCTATGGACCAGCTGCCATCTTCATTGACTTCTGCTTCGCCTTCGAAGACTATTTCGCCATCTTCGTCTCTAATAACAACATCTACTTTCTGATCGGAATCAAGGTCATCCACAGTTCCCGAGATAGTAGGTGTAGAATCATTAGTTGAAATATTATAATTATCAAGTTCTATATTTGCTTTAATATTAAATTCATCCGAAATAACAGAATCAAAATCTTCAGCTTCAAATGTATAGCCTCTTCCTTCTTCATCAATTGATAAGCCATCAAAGGTAGCTATACCATTTTCGATTACAGCAGTACTATTTCCACTTAAGGTTCCATCAGCTGGATTATTTTTTATTTTAATTGTTATATTTCCATTTTCATAATCTGTAATTATATTTCCAAACTGATCTAATACACCAACTTCTACTGAATCAAGTTTTTGGCCAACAAAATTATCTTGAGGTTGTTCTACAAAACCAAGTCTATTAAATGCATCTGGTACTATTTCTAGCTCACCACTTTTTACAATTTCTGAGTCAACAGCAGCTGAAACAGTTCCTTTTTCACCGGAAACTTCACTTCTGACAAAGACTTTAACCTGACCATTTTCATCAGTAAGAAGACCGTCATTTAAGTCAGTTATATCATCAACCCAGTTTTCACCATCAAGTGAATATTCAACTTTATCATCATTACCTAATCCATCTTCAGATAATGTTACTTCCTTTTCTTTAATTGGGTTTTCATCTTTATCTTTAAATGTAAAGGTTATTGGCTGTTCTTGACCAGCTGTTATTTCAGTTGGATCTTTTAAATCTACATCTGACTGATATTGGTTGATTTTAACAGTTAATTCAGGATCTGTTCCATAGTTCATATTAAATATTAGATTAATTTCTCCAAGATCCTGATTATCTAAATAATCTTTAGATAATGTTATTATAGGCTTACCATTATCACCGATTTCTTCTGAATAATCATCATTTCCAAGCAGATTTCCATCAGCATCTTGAATCGATTCCAGACTTCTTCCATTTCTAGTTAGCACAACTTTTGTTACATTTTCATTTGTTTCTTTGAAATATTCAAAGTAATCAGTATCAATTGCAGCGTCCTTTATGTCAATTATATCTGTACTTACTTGATCAGCTTCGTACTGACGTCTATCATCTAAATTAGCACCAATAGGTATATCATTCTCACCAAATGAGTAATAATCTGCATCAATACTGGCTTTCCCTATATTTTTATAAGGAAGTTCTTGATCAACAGTTAGATCATAAGCTATTACTAGCTCTCCACCAACTGGAATAGTGTAGTCATCTGCTCCAGTTCCACTCGAAAGTGACCAGCTTAGATTACCATCAGCATCAATTACTGGATTAATATCATTGCGATCATCACCGTTTATTGTTATAGAAATATTACTAATTCCGGCATCACGCAGGCCTTCTGGGATTAGTCCTTCAAGTACAGTATCATAAGCAGGAGCTAAACCAGTATTTTCTGCTTTAATTGTATAGGATACTTTATCACCGGGAACTACTGGCTCATCATTAGCAATATTATCACTAATAGTAAGAGCTAATTTTGGCTGATTAAGAGTTATGCTTTCAATATCTTCAATACCATCTCTCGAATTATCAACTCCATCATAACTAATACTTGCCGGATTGGATAAAATAATAGGAGCTGAATCTTGAATGAGGCTTTCATCATCTATAACCTGAGCTTGATAGACTATTGTAAAGGTTCTATCCACTCCATCAGCAGGATTAGTTATATATCCAAGATTCCAGATTATCTTTCTATCTGGTGTCTCTGCATAAGAAATTGATATATCTTGATATTGGTAACCATTTAAGTTATTTTGATTTAGATCTTCGTCTCCGTTGATTCTTAAAGTATCAACATATTTCATACCTTGAGGCAGTTGATCTTTCACTACAAAGTTTGTACTTGTACCTTTTTGAATATCTATTTCCAGTTTATAAGTTACAAGATCACCAATTCGCACATAACTATCGTCAACAAATGTTGTGCTGTCTTTAGATTTAACAATACTACTATCATCATTGATAGTGAGGTCAGTCTCAGTTGTTTGAATGTAGTCATTTAAACTATCACCTGCTGCCCCTGTTCTCTGATCTGGATTAGTATTATCAGGATGTGAGGTCCAGGTAAGCTCAGCTGCATTGGTTAATAATTCTGCAGGTTTTACACTGTTATCTAATGTGGCCTGATAAGTTAGTTCTAATTTATTAGTAGAATCATATGTCTG
>NZ_QBLR01000032.1:0-25178 GCF_003070835.1 Halanaerobium sp.
AAGAAGATAATTCCTGCTTATATTCACATATATTTCTAATAAATTTATTTTATTACTTTTATTAAATAGCTAAAATAATTTTATATAACTCTGTTTTTTAAAATATAAAGCTTAAATTTAATGAAAACCAGTGCTGTTAAACTATTATAATCTTAGCAATAAAGAAGGAAGTTAAATACGAATTTCCTACCCGAATTAATAATGATGATAGCTATATAGATATCAATGCAGAGCCAAAAAAGGTTGATATTAATTAGAATATTGAAATATATGACGGTCAGCTGGGCCCTGGGAATTTAAATGCTCAGTTGGTAATGGAGAAAGCAATTGAAAAAGCCAAACGAGAGGGTATAGCAGTTATATTTCTGAGAAATACAAACCACTGGATGCGGGGAGGAGCTTTTGGCTGGCAGGCAGCAGAAGCAGGTTGTGGGACAATTTGTTTTACTAATACATTAACTAATTTACTACCCTGGAGAGCAAAAGAATCAAAACTTGGGAATAATCCGCTTGTAAAGGCAGTTCCCCGGCCTAAAAAGCATATTGTTTTAGATATGGCAGTTTCTCAGTATGCTTATGGAATTCTGGGGAAATATGAGATGGAAAATAAGGAATTACCCTATTCAGGTGGCTATAATCAAGCAGGGGAATTAACCACAGACTTAGAAGAGATATTAAAATCAATGTGGCCGCTCCAGAGAAAAATAGAGCTGTTTAAAATTATCTGGAGTCTAAAAGCAGGAAGAATCTCTCCTAAATAGAATAATATTAATGAAAGCAAATTTAAAATTATTCTGGAGAGGGTTTTATGGATCAGGCAAATACAGGTTTACATGAGCGTTTAAAAAAGACAAAGGCAATAGCAGAACTGGGACAGGGAATGGATGCGGGATCACTGAACGAATATTCCCATCAAATATCTCTTTACCTGCTGCTAAAGGTTTTCAAAAGAGAAATAAATAATAGTCAGCAGCGCAGTCGCAGTGATCTGCTGCAGCTGACTGTTGAAATTTTAAAAGAAATGAGTTTAGAAATAAATATGGAAGAAGTGGAAAGACTGGTGGATGGTGTTCTTTATTCGGGAGATCCCAGACAGCAGTCATATTTTCATGTCAAAATTTATGATGAAACTGCAGGTGAGTTTAGAGATTTTAAATACCGCTATTTGATTCCTGATCGGGAGGCTTCCAACTGGCAGGAAGGTGGGAGCACAGTCTACAGGCTCTCCGAGATTTCACAGGAGATAATTTTTATTACCAGAGAGATTCTGCAGGAATTTGGCTTTGATTTAGAGCAGTTCTATACTCTGCAGCTAATTAAAAATGGTAACTTTAAAGAGGCAAAAGGCAGTGTCAGCAACTTAATCGCCCGGGTCCGTAATCTGATAAAAAAAGAAAAGGACTGGCGGGAGGATATTTTGCGCAATCCGGGTCTTATCTTTTCTGCCTATAAAGAGCGGCGCCGGCGGACTGAGGCTGAGGTCAGGGAGCAGTTTAAAGAAGAGAAAAAGGTTTTCAGCGATATTTTTGTCTGGCGGGACAGGCTGGACACTTTTGAAAATGTTGACCAGAAAGAAGGAGAACTCTTATTTGAAGAACTGGAGCGAGCAAGGGCTCTCCATGATTACCTGGCAGAGCTTACGGTTTCCAATTTATCCCTGGAGCTGCAGCTCCGACGGGAAAATCCTGATATCTTCTGGCAGACTTCTCGCCTGAGTTTCAAGAAAGATTTCTGGCAGAATACTGTGCTCAAGTCAGGACTGCCAAAGATTGATGATTTAGAAAAGTTGCTGAACCCACTTTTTTCACCCGAGCAGGACTTTATCTTTCCCTTAGATTGGGCCTGGTCAGAACAGCAGCTTTATAGCTATTTAGAAGAAAGTGAAGCTGAAATAGAAAGATTGGAAATCGAATCAGCACCGGTGAGAAAAATAGACTGGAAGCAGGCGGTTGAACTCTGGCAGGATGTTTTTTTAGAACTGCTGGAAGAGGGAGAATTTAAGCTAACTCAATTAAATAAGTTGAGTTCAGCTCAGAAAGAAAAATGGCTTAGTCAGCCAATTAATCTGGAGTTATTTATGATGTTTATCATAACTGATATAAGACTTAAGATAGTAGAGGAATATCCGGGGCTGGATGAGCGGCTGGTTTTATTCAATAAGTTAGTAAAAGCTGAGCCGAAGCTGTCTGAGTTGGAAGGTAGAAGGCTTGCTGCCAGACTAACAGACAGTAGTAAGAAAGTAAATCTACTTGATCAATTTATCATTTCACCCTACAAAATTTATCTGGAGGAAGATTAAAATGGCATTTAAACAGGAAGAGCTCGAAAATGGAGCCGCCCTATTTTTCAAACTTTTAGAAGAAGAAATTCTTTCAGTCTCTGATCCACTGGCTGAAAAATACAGAACTAACAGTGAAATACATAATATCGTTAATACAATGGCTGCTGAGGCAGGTTTAAGAGTTTTTTCGACAGCTAAAAACGTACACCTTGTCTCTAAAGCTCGGGGTTCAAGTTTTGCCAATTCCTATACCCAGATGAAGGAAAAATATTCTGGTCTCAGGCGTAAGCGCTACTTTTATCTGGCCAATATCATTATTTCAATTTTTCTGGCTGAAATAGATAAAGAAAGCCATGTCCGGATTCGCTGGGAGGAAGAAGGAATTTCCTATCACCGCCTTTCTGATCTGGTGACTGCAACTTTAGAAAGCTGGCTGGAGCGCAAAAAAGAAGATGAGTCCTTCACCCGGAACTGGTCGATTGCCGTGGAAGAGGTAGCCGAGCTCTGGCTGACCGAGTTTAGCGAATACCGGCTGAACAAGGATGAGCAGGTCGATGTGACAAGAACTAAGGGTAACCGTCTCTCTTTTATCAATACTGCCCTCAAACCCTTAACTGAACAGGGCCTGATTATTGACCAGAATGATGAGCTGAAGCTGATTCCAAAGGCAGAATTATATGAGCGCCTGGATGAGCTCTACCACAGCCAGAAGCGCTACAATAAATTTATGGATTTAATTTTAGAAAGTAGAAAAGACTTAGAGGAGGAAGAACAGAATGCCCAGACTGAGCAAAATTAGGATTACAGGTAATAAATATGATGGTTTTCAGAAACAGCACCGGAATTCAATCTTTGACCTGGAATCTGACCACACTCTTTTCACTCTGCAGAACGGTAGTGGAAAGGGAGTAATGCTGCAGCTAATCTTTCAGCTTTTAATTCCCGGTACTGCCTGGGGTAAACGGAATGGCAATAAACTGGAGGGTATGTTTTATGACCGTTATCAGTCTTTTCAACCTTATACTTTTCATGTAGTGCTGGAGTGGCGGCTTGAAGGAGGAGAAGATAAAAAACTTTTAACCGGAATCTGTGTCTCAGCTCATAAACAACAGAGTACCACTGATGAAGAGGGTAAAGTCGGTCTAAAATATTTTCTCTATACTCATGAGTACCAGGGCAATAGCCGCTTTAGCCTGACTAATCTCCCTCTCTATACTAAAAGCAGTGATCAGGTGCTGGAATATCAGAGGCTGGAAGATTTAATTGATCAAAATCGGGCTGATTTTATCAAATATTCTAAAACTGCAGTTGAACCTCTCAACTCTGAATACTATCAGTATTTAAGCAGCCACGGAATTTATCGCTCTGAGTGGGATATTATGAAAAACATTAACCGCAGTGAAGGTGGATTGGGAAAATATTTTTCGCAGGCTAAAGATAACAAGTCTTTATTTGATCAGCTGATTATTCCTGCTGTCAGTGAAAGTATCAGCTATTATAATGAGCGGGAGAAAAACTCGCTGCTCAATATTTTTGTGGATAATGTAAAAATTGCCCACAACCTACCTGAGCTCTTATCCCGACGTGAGGACCTAAAAACTCTCTCGCAGATGGTTGATCCCCTCTTAAGTGATGCTGAGCAGGGTTTGAGGCTTAAAGAAACCAGAGAGATGATTAGAGAGCGGGGGAATAATTATCTGCGCGGAATTGCTGACCGCAGGATCTTTTTAGAAAATGAGCTCCGCCGCAGCCAGCGGGAGAAAGAAAAGACTGGAGAGCGGATTAAAGAACTTAATTTTGAGTCAGAAAACTTAAAATATGTTAAAAAGCTGAGGGCTTTAAATAAACTTAAGTCAGAACAGGAAAGCGCCGAAGTTGAGCAGCAGAAATTAGATAGTCAGCTTGAGCGGGTAAAAGCAGAAGAGCTGCAGTTAAAGCTGAACCAGAAATATCTCAAATTAGAGGAGCTGCTGAATGAAGCCGAAGCAAAAAGAGAAAAAATAAATTCTCTAAAAGAGAGAACTGAATTTAAGGAACTGGAAACAGAAATCAAGAAACTTAAGGAAGAGACAGCTGCAGAAATTGCTGATCTAAACTCTAAAATTAAACATTCAGCTGCTGATTATTATTCCTATCAGAAATATTTAGCAGAGAAACTTAAGCAGCTGGAAGCTGAAGAAAATAAGATTGAACAAAAAATTAGAGATGAGCAGCAGTTTAAGTTAAAATATGAGCACGAGAAGCAGCAGTTTGAGGCCGAAAAAGAAAAGTTGGCTCACTTTTTTAACCCGTTGGAGCTGGAAACGCCGGAGTATCTGCTGCAGAATTTGGATAAAGATATAGCTAATTTAAATTCTAAACTGGAAAAGCTGGAAGAAGCTTTAAAAGAACAGCAAGAACAGAAAGAAAAGCTGCAGGCTGAAAAACAGCAGACTGCAGTTAAAGCAGCCGCTCAAGAGACTATGGTCGAAAAGCTAAAAGAAGAGCTTCAAAAACAGAAAGAATCTGAGGAAGAGCTCTTTTCTCAGCTTCTAAAAAGTTTAAATCTTGATAAATTTGAGGAATTTTACAGTAAACAGTGGCTGCAGCAGCAAAAAAATGAACTCTTAAAATTAATCAACGAAAAAGAGGAAAGGCTGCAGGAGCTGAATGCAGATAAGTTTGAGCTCCAGCTTGACTTAAATCTAAATGACAGAGAATACTGGGTGGCCAGTCTGGAGCAGAAAAGGCTCTATCAGAAAATTAAAGAGCTCGATATTCGCGTTTATTACGGCAGTGAATTTTTGTTTGAACTGGTGGAGCAGCGGCAAAAATATCTAAAAGACTATCCCCTGCTGCCTTATGGCCTGGTGGTAGTTTATGAGTCAGACTGGGAAAAGATTAAGGCTAATATTTCTATAGAGGAGATTTCTCACTTTGCTGTACCTATCTTTATCAACCATCAGCTGAACGGCAGTGATTCTAAGCTTCCCTTTAAACTTCTGACCGGTACGGAAAAGAATTTTACTGAGGATAAAAAGAATTTTGAGCAGTGGTTTAGTGGTTTAAAAAACAAAGAGGCTGAGATTAGAGAGACAATATCTATTCTGGAGCGAAAACTCAAAAACTTAAATCAGCTCAACTACCGGGCTGAGACCATGCTGACAGCAGAATCAGCTGCTGAAATCAAAATAAGATTGGGAAATGAGAAATCTAAACTGGAATCTCTGCAGGCAGAAATCAAGAAATATGAGCAGAGGATTAAAAATACAGCTGAAAAAATCAATTCTCTGAACAAAGAATATCAGCAAAAAGAGAAAAAATTAACTGAGCTTCAAGAAAATCAAAAGCAGGTTAAAGACTATCTGGAGGCAAAAAGGGAGCTGGAAAAGAAAGAAAGCCACTATCAGGAAGCGCTGGCTGAGATAGAGCGGCTGGAGGGACTGCTTGGAGATAATAAAAAAGAGCAGAAAAAGAGGCAGAAAGAAGAGCTGCGGCTGGAAAATAATTATGAGAACTGGCTGCAGGCTCTGCGGGACTTTGCCGGCAGCTTAAATGAAATGCTGAGTGACAGGCAGGTTGAACTGAAAAGTGAATTTAGAAAAGAGGAGCTTAACATTGCTCCCCGGGAGCAGTATCCTGAGCTTTTTGCCTTTGAGCAGCATCAGTGTTATCTAAACTACGAGGAAGTGATTTCACTCCAGAAAAAAGAAGAGGAAAAGGCAGCTGAACTTAAATACCTGGAGGCAGGGCTGCAGAAGCTGCTGAAAGATATTAATGAGCTGAAATCAGAACTGACTCAGATCTCTGCTGACTGGGAAGAGCGTGATTATGATTTCAAAAATCAGAGTCAGCTTAAGACTGCTCTGGAGGAAATAAGTGAGCAGCTTAAAAAGCTCCAAAAGCAGGCTCAGAACCTGCAGGAAGATATTTTGGTCCGCCGCGGCCAACTGGAATCAAGAGAAAATGAGCTGGAAGAGAAGGCAGCTGAAATTAAAGGTCGTTTTCAGCGCTCGGTTCAGAGCTGGGAGGAAGTAGAGCTAAATATTAAGGAGCTGGAAATAAAAAAAGAGCTGAGTGAAAATAGGGATTATTTCTCCAAGCTGGAAGAGATGATTTTAAATTATCAGGAAAAAATACAGATCTATAATAACCTCAGCAATAAGTTGGAATATTATCAGCTGGAGGCAGCAAAGGGTGAACTCAATGCCGGAGTTAAAGAAGAACTTAAGGATTCCCCGGCAGCAGTTATCGAGAACTGGGAGAATGACTACCGCAGTATTGAAAATAAGCTTAAGTCTCTCCGGGAAAAAACTGAAGATAATTTCTATCACTTTAAAAATGATGTCAAGGATGTGGTGGAAAACATTACCTTAAAAAACAGCATCAACGAAAAACTGCTCCATAACTTTCGCGCCAGTGATTACCAGTATAACTATGAGATGCTGAATTCCTTTAAGGAATACATCAATAATGAGCTGAACACAATTGACCGCAACAAAACGGAGGCAGAAGAGGCCAGACAGCAGTGGGCTGAGCGCTCGGCAATTCATGTGATGCGGCTGATTACTTCGATGAAGGAAATGATCAGCAATATGGTCTACCACAATCAGCGGGGTCATGCCTTTCCTTTGGTCAGACTGCGCCGGGATGATCTGCTGCCTGATGATGGGCAGGAGGTAATTGCAGAGCTGAAGGAATATTTCCTGGAGCTGATCAATAAATTTAACCGGGAGGAAATTGATGTTGAGCAGCTGCCGGATTATAAGCTCAAGGAATACTGTGGAGATGCCGCTCTTTTCTCAAGAGCACTGCGCGGCCGCTATCCTGTGCTCCAGGTCTATAAAATGACCGAAAAAAATGAATTTATCCATGCCCGTCCCCAGGATTATTTCTATTCTGACTGGGAATCAGTGATTCAGGGTAAGGGGAATGGACCTGAGGGCAGTGGTGGTCAGTCACTTTCGATCAATGCCTTCATGATGATGATGCTTTTAAATTACAAAAAACAGCGTTTTGATAAGTCAAATCCCTGGACAGTGCTTTTTCTGGATAATCCCTTTGGTAAGGCTTCGGCAGCTCATGTGCTGGATCCAATCTTTAAGATTGCCGATAAGCTTAATTTCCAGCTGGTTGCCTTTGCTGCACCGGAGATTATCAAAACTGAAATTTCGGAGCGCTTTCCTGTTTTCTGGGCACTGGAGATCGGTGACACTGAGCGCAACCAGGGTGTTGTCAAGGGACAGGTGATTTATGGTGAAAGACGAGCAAAAATGGATTAGATTGTTCGAAAAATATAAAAAGGATGAGCTTGAGGGCAGGCTCCGCTTTCAGCTGGCTGATTTTGAAAATTTTATTAAAGCCAGACTGGGAGGAGCTACTGCCTATCAGGCAGCCGGTGGTTATCAGAATTTATATCAGCTTCTAAAAAAGATGGAAATTGAAGAGCGAATTAGAGCAATCAAAAGTTCTGAGTTCAATCAGCGGCAGCCTCGTTTAAAAAAACGCTGGACTATGCTTAAAGAAGAGGTGGAAGGCTGGTCGGATAAAGATATTTTACAGCTCTCCCGCCAGCTTGATTTAAGCTATTTTCTTAAAAGGCCAGTTCAGCAGACAGAGGAGCTAAAGCAGAAATTATTTAGCCTGGCTGATTTTTTGAAAACTAAATCTGAGCGAGAATCGGCCAGCCGGGAGGAGCGATCCCTGGAGCTTTTTGCAGATGAGAAATTTTTGAGCCGGACTGCAGGCAAAAAGATTTTGAGTAATTTAAATTTAAGCCTGGCTGACTTAAAGGCTCAGCAGTACAATCATCTATTTGTCTACTGGTCAGTAGATCCAGCTCAAATCAATAATATTTTGGTTATGGAAAATCATTCAGCCTTTATCGGTGCCAAAAAAGCTCTGGCAGCCGGGATTGATATTTTTGCTCGAGATTTTGATACTGTAATTTACGGCCAGGGTAAAAGAATTATCAGAAGCTTTTCTTTTTTAGAGGAGCTGCTGGGTCTGGAGGCTGTAGAAGTTAAGACCAGGCAGCGTCAGCAGCGGCTTGAAGCTTTAAATATTTGTTATGCCGGTGACCTGGATCCGGAAGGACTCGCAATTTATGTGGCTTTGAGAAATAAATATCCTGATTTTAAGATTAAACTTCTGGGAGAGTATTATCAGCTGCTGGTAGAGGAGTCAGATAATTTTTATCCCTGTCATAAGCGGCAGAATAAAAATCAAAAAGTTCTGGCTCAGGTACTGACCGAATTTGAAGAACAGGGATATAATGAGCTGGCAGCAGAGCTGAAACAGGCCTGGGAAAATGACCTCAGGCTACCGCAGGAGCTTCTGACACTGGAAGTTTATAAAAAATGCTTTGCATAGATTAATTTAATTATTAAATAAGATAGAAAATTAAGATTCTATTTGTTATCATTTAAGCAGTGGTGAGGAATAGAAGCTTTTGTTATTAATCGGGGAGAATTATAAGGAGGCAAAGAGTGAGTGAAGCTAAATGGATTGGTATAAGTGCAGGCAGGAAAAATAAAGTAACAGAAACAGTGATAAAAACAGTACTTAAGGCCGCTAATAAAAATTATGATTTTTATTCATTATCAGATTTTGAAATATTAAGCTGTGATGGCTGTAATGGCTGTGTTGAATCTCATCGCTGTGTTAAAAATGATCGGCTCAATGAAATTTCCGAGGCTATGCAGGAGGCAGAAGGAATTGTGTTTGGAGCTCCGGAATACTGGGGAGGCATGAATGCTAAGGGTAGAGCCTTCTGGGAAAGGATCTGTTTTAGTACCCGCCACAATGAATATTTTCCGCTGGCAGATAAGCCTGCTGTTTTAATTGGAGTCAGCGGTGATGGTGACTCCAGCGGGGTTATACAGGATTGTACAGAATTTTTGGAAGATGCCAGAATGAAGATTATAGAAAAAATTGAAATCAGAGGAGAATATGCCTGCTTTGACTGTGGTTATGGACATCTCTGTCAGGTAGGCGGACTGAAGAATTTTTATAATCTTCCGGTAAAAGCTGAAGAGCTGGAGCGTAAGCGATTATCAGAGCAGAAGTTAAGAGAAGAAATAGATTATTCTAAAATTAAAGCTATTTGTGAAGAACTGCGGGAAATACAGGCTGAGAAAGGGGCTGAAGAAAAATGCAAATAGTAGTACTGGATGGTTTTGCTTTAAATCCCGGTGACATAAGCTGGGAAGGAATTAAAAAATTAGGAGATGTAGAAATTTATGAGCGGACTCCGGAAGAAAAAATACTGGAACGAGCTCAGGGAGCAGCAATTCTTTTAACAAATAAGACTCCCCTAAATCGGGAGATAATTAAGGCTCTGCCGGAGCTTGAATACATAGGAGTACTGGCCACTGGTTACAATGTGGTTGATGTTGAGACGGCAGCTGAGAATGAGGTAGTGGTTACCAATGTGCCTACCTATGGTACAAATACTGTGGCTCAGTTTGTGCTGGCCCTGCTTTTGGAAACCTGCCACCATGTTGGTGAGCACAACCGGGCTGTCAAGAGTGGGGCCTGGACTGAGGCTGATGATTTCTGTTTCTGGGATTACCCATTGATTGAGCTGCAGGGAAAGACGCTGGGGATTATTGGTTTTGGCAGTATCGGCCAGCGGACAGCAGAGCTTGCTTCAGCTTTTGGGATGGAGATTATTGCTTATGACCGCAGTCCTGAGAAAAAGAAAGCTGATCCAGCAGTAAAAACTGATAAGGTAGAATTTGTAGATTTAATGGACCTCTACAGAAGGTCTGATGTAATCAGCCTGCACTGTCCTCTGACTGAGGAAACTGAAGGTATGATTAATAAAATTAGCATTGCTCAAATGAAAGAGGGAGTAATTATAATCAATACTGCCCGCGGTGGCTTGATTGTGGAAACAGATCTGGCGGCTGCTTTGGAATCAGGAAAAGTTAAAACTGCTGCAGTTGATGTGCTTTCAACTGAACCCCCGGCAGCATCAAATCCGCTCTTAAATTCTGAGAAGGCAATTGTTACTCCTCATATAGCCTGGGCTTCTCGGGAAGCAAGAGAGAGGCTAATGAAAACTGTGGTTCAAAACTTAAAGAACTTTTTAGAGGGTAATTCAATCAACCAGGTTAACTAATAATAATTACTTTTATTAATAAATATAACATTTTTTAAAAAGACTGGAAATAAAATTTTGAATTTGTTATACTTAATATAGTGAATTTTTAGAAAATTTGTCTGGAGGCGATAATATTGAAGATACTGGTAGCTCCTGATTCTTTTAAAGGCTCATTAACAGCAATGGAAGTTTCTGAAAATATAAAGCGTGGAATACATAATTTTGACTCTAAAATAGATGTTGACTTACTGCCGATGGCTGATGGTGGTGAGGGGACAGTTCAATCTTTAGTCGATGCAACCGATGGTAAAATTATAGAAAAAGAGGTAACAGGACCACTGGGAAATAAAGTTGAGGCTTTTTACGGCCTGCTCGGTGATGGAAAAACTGCAGTGATCGAAATGGCAGCTGCTTCTGGCCTCCCTTTAGTACCGGAGGGAAAAAAGAACCCCTTAAAAACAACTACCTATGGAACGGGAGAGTTAATTGCCTCAGCGCTGGAGCATGGGGTTAAGCAAATTATTATTGGCATTGGCGGCAGTGCGACAAATGATGCCGGGGTGGGGATGGCCCAGGCTTTAGGAGCAGAAATTTTTGATGCTGAAGGTGACCAGGTAGCTTTTGGTGGTGGTAACTTAGATCAGATTGAAAAAATTAATTTAAAAAAATTGGATTCCAGATTAAAGAATGTCGAAATTATGGTTGCCTGTGATGTAGATAATCCTCTTTATGGTGAAGATGGAGCAGCTTATGTTTACGCTCCCCAAAAAGGTGCTGATAGAGAAATGGTTGAAATACTGGATCAAAATTTGCGCCACTTCAATCAAATTGTAATTAATGAGCTTAATAAGGATACAAATCAGATCCCAGGTGCAGGTGCTGCCGGTGGACTTGGAGCCGGACTGGTGGCTTTTTTGGATGCAGAATTAAAAGCAGGAGTAGATATTGTGCTTGATATAATAGATTTTGAAAGCCGTTTAAGAAATGTTGATTTAGTGATCACAGGAGAAGGCATGCTTGATGGACAAAGTATTTATGGTAAAACACCTGTTGGAGTCTCCCGCAGTGCTGCTAAAAAAGATATTCCAGTAATTGCAGTTGCTGGTACTTTAGGCAGCGGAGTAGAAAAAGTATTAGAACACGGAATTAATTCTTATTTTTCTATTATAGATTGCCCGTCTGAATTAAATCAGATTGTCGAAAGAAGTCCTGAACTTCTGGCTAATTTAAGTGAACAAATAATCAGGACAATTCGAATTCAAAGGGGGTTAGGAAAAAATTAATATTATTCGTCCTGATAATATAAATAAAGGGGGATAATAAAAATGGTACAAGGTCCAATGTTGTTGGTGATTTTAGTTGCTGCTATCATATTTATTATTTATATGACAGCAAGGGTTAATCTGCATGCATTTTTAGTTTTACTGCTTGCTTCATTTGGTGTTGGAATTTTATCGGGAATGCCTTTAATTGAAGTTGTAAACACAGTTACAAGTGGTTTTGGTGGAATATTAAGCTATATCGGAATTGTAATTATTGCAGGAACTATAATTGGTACAATTCTGGAAAAGTCAAAGGGAACACTGACAATGGCCAATACTGTACTGGGCTGGGTTGGAGAAGCAAAATCAGCTCTGGCGATGTCTATCACTGGTGCAATTATTTCGATACCTGTATTTTGTGACAGCGGTTTTGTTATTCTTTCATCCTTAAATAAATCACTGGCTAAAAAGGCTAAAATTTCAATGGCAACTATGGCTGTAGCTCTTTCAACTGGACTCTATGCAACTCATACTCTGGTTCCACCTACTCCCGGTCCAATTGCTGCTGCCGGTAATCTTGGTGCAGATCTGGGTCTGGTAATTATGTTTGGGGTAGTAGTTTCTATTCCGGCAATACTTGCAGGCTATCTCTGGGCAACAAAATTTGCCTCCAGATACTGGGTTGATGCTGATATAGAGATAGATGATGGAGAAAGTGAAGTTAATTTACCTTCTGTTTTTGATTCCTTTGCTCCAATTGTAGTGCCAATACTTTTAATTACCTTAAAATCAATTGCAGAGTTTCCTGCAAATATATTCGGAACAGGTAATATAAAGACTTTCCTAGTCTTTATTGGAGATCCAACGGTTGCTTTACTGCTTGGAGTTTTCATTGCTTTTAGATTACTTCCATCATTTGATAAAGAATATATCAATGACTGGGTAGGAAAGGGACTCATTAATGCCGCTACTATTATCATGATTACTGGTGCTGGTGGGGCCTTTGGTCAGGTTTTAAAATCAACTCCAATCGGAAGCTATTTAGGAGAGGTTCTTTCAACATATAATCTCGGCATCTTTTTACCATTTATAATTGCAGCTGCTTTAAAAACCTCACAGGGATCATCTACAGTGGCAATTATTACAACTTCAGCTTTATTAGCTCCAATGCTGCCTTCACTTGGACTTGATGCTTCTGTAGCAAAAGCGCTGGTTGTTATGTCAATTGGTGCTGGCGCGATGACAGTTTCTCACGCTAATGACAGTTACTTCTGGGTTGTAAGTCAGTTTTCTAATATGGATACTGACACAGCCTATAAAGCTTACACGTCAGCAACACTTGTCCAGGGACTTGTGACAATTTCTTTTGTAGCAATTCTGGCCATGTTCTTTATTTAACTTAGGAATTAAGTATCAGGTCCCGGAACTTTGGGGCCTGATATTTTGTTTTTTTAATACTGTCTGGTGTATATACTATTTTTTGAATATTACTTGCAATTACAAATTCTTTATGCTATTATTTATTTAAAGTTACTTTATCGTTAAAGTAAACAATTTTAGTAATTTTTAAACATATTTAGGTTTCAGAGAACGGAGGTAATTATGGCTACTACACTAAAAGATATTGCAAAAAAATTGGGAGTTTCTACAACTGCTGTCTCTAAAGCTTTAAATGATCACGATGATATTGGTGATGAACTGAAGCTGGAAGTTAGAAGAGTAGCCAGGGAATTAAATTACTCACCTAATTCTATTGCGCGCAAACTGGTTTCCAGAAAAAGCAGGACTCTGGGTGTATTTATGTTAAGCAGACAGAATAAATCTGAAGTGGATCATATGGGATATACATTTTTACATGGCATTATAAATGAAGCAAATTTATATAATTATGATATAGTTCTTTTTACAACCAACAGCGATTTTTTAGAAGAAAAATCTTATCTGGATTTATGCAGAGAAAGACAGGTAGAAGGAGTTATTTTTACAGGTCTGCATCTTGGGGATCCACATATAGAGGAGCTTAAAAATTCCGAAATTCCGGTGACAGTAATTGATACTGAACTGGAAGGAGCAAACAATCTTTTTGTAACCAGTGACAACCATTTTGGAATGAAAAAGGGACTGGAATATCTTTATCGTCTGGGTCATCGCCAAATCGCTCTGATTTCCGGGCATAAAGGAGCTGCCGTAACTAAAGAAAGATTTAATTCATATCAGGAATTTATGCAGGAAAAAGGTATTTTTGAAAAGGACTTAGTTTTTAATGCAGATTATACTCAAAATGGTGGCTTTGAGGCTGGAGAAGAAATTGCAGTTCTAGAGAATCCACCGACAGCTATTTTATCAATGAGTGATTTAATGGCCATCGGGGCAATGGAAGCTTTAGAGTCACATGGATTTATAATTCCTGAAGATATTTCAATTGTTGGTTATGATAATATTGATATCACAACTTTTACCAGACCTCCACTGACTTCAATTGACCAGGATGGTTATGATATGGGTCGTTCTTCCGTTCAGATAACTCTAAATAAACTGGGAGAAGAAGTTAACTTTTTTGAGGATGCAGAAAAAATTGGTGATAATAAAATTGTAATTAAACCGAAATTGGTTATCAGAGATTCCTGTAAACGGCTAAAATAAACTCAGGTTTTTTTACTTACTTAAACGTTAAAGTAATATAAGTCTATAAGCAGTTTGGGTGAGTGTTTAAAATAATTAAATTACTAAAAGGAGGAAGTTTTAGAAATGAAAAAGGTATTAGTTTTAACTCTAGCAGTATTTTTAACACTTACAATTGTTGGTACAGCCGCAGCTCAAACTGAGGTCAGGATTGCAGGTTTTGGTGGTAATGATCAGGCAATAGTCGAAGAACTTATAGCACGTTTTGTTCAACCCGAGTTAGAAGGTGAAATTGAGGTGGTTTATGAGCCGGTAGCAGATAATTTTCAGCAGGTGCTTTTAAACTCTTTATCTGCAGGAACTGCAGCTGACTTATTTTACATGGATATTTTCTGGGCACAGAGTCTGATTGACAATGGATTAGTCGAACCATTAAATGACTATCTGGCTGAGTCTGAAGTTTTAAAAAGAGATGATATAGTAGAAAATTTAATTGACGGTTTTACTTATGATGATCAGGTTTATGGGATTCCTAAAGATTTTAACTCTTTAGCCTTATTTTACAACAAAGATTTATTTGACATTGCAGGTGTAGAATATCCGAGCGATGATGACACCTGGATGGAATTTGAGGAAAAGATAGCAGCAGTTTCAGATTTTTCAGAAGACTTTGAAGGTCTTGCAATAGCACCAAGTTTTGAAAGAATGGGAGCTTTTAGTTATGCAACTGGCTGGCAGGATTTTGATGAGCAGGGAAATACAAATTTATTAGATGATAGATTTGTTCATTCATTTGAGTGGTATACAGGTTTAGAGCAGGAAGGACATGCAATTTTACCGGCTGATATGGGCGCTGACTGGGCTGGAGGAGCTTTTGCTAATGGTAATGTAGCGGCTGCAATAGAAGGTGCCTGGGTAATTGGATTTTTAAGAGATCAGGCGCCAAACTTAAATTATGGTGCAGCTAAACTGCCAGTTTATCCAGGAACAGATGAGAGAGGTAACTTTATTTATACAGTTTCCTGGAGCATGAATGCAGAATCTGAGGTTAAAGATGAAGCATTTAGAGTTATGGAATTATTGACCAGTCCAGAGGCTCAGCAGTGGGTGCTGGAAAGAGGTCTGGCAATTCCAAGTCGTAAAGAACTTGCAGACAACGAATATTTCAAGCAGGACAGCAAAGAAGCACAGGCAAATCTAACAGTCTTTGAATCAGCTTCAGATGGCCATGTCTATCCTTATGAGTTTGGTGAATATGGTGCTGAATGGATGCAGCCGATAAATACTGCTCTGACTGAAGTAATGACTGATCAGATGTCAGCAGAAGAGGCACTTGAGGAAGCACAGGAAAGAATGGAAAGAGATGTTTTAAACTAGAACTGTAAGCAACCGGGGGCAGTTTAATCTGCTGTCCCCATCTATCCTTAGGAGTGAAAATATATGCTGAATAAAATTAAAGAAATGAAAGAAAAGATGTCACCCTATCTCCTCTTAACTCCCTTTTTGTTCTGGTTAGTTGTATTTTTTGGTTATGCATTTTTTAGAGCCTTTTATTTTAGTTTTACAGATTATAATCTTTTTAATGAGGCAAATTTTATCGGTCTCGGTAATTATATTAAGTTATTTAATGAATATTTATTTGGTAGGGCTTTAAAAAATACAATTACTTTTTCTGTAATTGTGACCACTGTTCAGACCTTTATTGCCCTGGTGCTGGCAGTTATTTTAAATCAGAAAATTAAGGGGATCAAAATCTTTAGGACAATTTATTACTTACCGAGTATTACTTCCAGTGTAGTAATTACTCTGATCTTTATGTGGATCTTTCAAAAACAGGGTATATTTAATTACTTATTGACATTATTTAACCGTTATCAGGAATATGTGTTATTATTTTTGACAATTTTTATCCTGACTCATTTATTTATGGTTTTGAAAGAGAAATTTTTAAAAAGACCGGTTAAAGTTCTGGAGCCAAGTTATATTGTACTCTCTCTTATAATAGCAACCTTTGCAGCTTTAGGAGCAAATTTTTTTGGAATTATAGGAATCAGAGAAGTAGCAGATGTAGAAACAATCTGGTTAAACACAAGAGAAATGATTCCAGCCTGGGCTGGACCATTTGCATTTCCCAGACCACTGGCCGCAATTATGCTTCTAAATATCTGGACAACTGTGCCCACGATGATGATTCTATATTTAGCAGGTTTACAGGATATTCCGGGAGCTCTTTACGAAGCAGCAGAAGTTGATGGTGCTACAACCTGGCAGAAATTCTGGAAAATAACTGTGCCCCAGCTCAAACATATAACTTTTTTAGTAATGACTATGGGTTTTATTGGAACCTTACAGATGTTTGATCAGGTTGCCATTATTGGCGGTCAGGCACCACTAGAATCGACAGTAACTCTGGCTTATTATGTTTATGTTAATATGTTCCCATCATCAGCTCGTCCAGCAGTTGGACTGGCAAGTGCAGCCGCAATGATTTTAGCTATTTTAACTTTAATATTTGTATATCTTCAGAGACGTATAACCGGAGAGGGGAGAGAATAATGGCTAATGATAAAGCAGAAAATTTAAATACTCAAATAAAACGCAAAAGGTGGCGCAATGTTGGCGCTATTTATGTTCTCCTCTTATTACTATCAATACTTTTTATGGGTCCCTTTGTTTTTGGTTTTCTTTCCAGTTTTAAAGATGATCCAACAGAATGGCCGCCAACTCTTACTTCCGCTCAACTTTCCCCCGAAAACTGGGCCGGAGCCTATAGATTAGGAAAAGATGGTGGAGGTAGTGGTTTTTTTGGTGAGTTTAAAGGAGGAGAAAGTTTAACCTTTAATGTTAGCTATTTATATTCAGCTGAGCAGGAAATAGTAAAACCAACAGCCCGCATACCCGAAAGAACAGCAGGTTCGGGTCAGGCAGCTTTTGATATTGAACAGCGAAAAGCATTCGAATATTTGGAAGTGGAAGCAGTTGAGGAGTTAAATAGAAATCAGGTTGAAAATGGAACTGTGGTAGAATATCAGCTTGAAATAGCAAATCCTTCTCAATATGATTTTTCTCAGGTACCCTTAAATGTACAGACAGCATATGGGGTAGAGTTTGTAAATTCAACTCTGGACCCAAATAGAAGCGAAAGACTGGGGATGGTGCAGAGCTGGGACAATATTTCTGCTGGAGTTATCCCCTATATTTTCAATAATTATGGCAGAGTATTTAGAGAACAGTATGATCGCTCAACCGGAAGGTCACTCTTTTTATCCTGGATTAGAAACTCATTCTTTTTATCGGTGGCAAGAGTTGTAACAACAATTGCCTTTGCTTCAATGGCAGGTTATGCTCTGGCCAGACTGCATTTTAAAGGAAAAACACTGATATTTTTCTTAGTTCTCTTTTCGATGATGATTCCCCTCCAGGTAACCTTTATTTCCAATTACCTGGTTTTAAGAGATGGAATCTTTGGTCTTACCAAACTTTTTGGGGTAGATACCCTACTTAATACTTTCAGTGGTGTTATTCTCTGGGGAATGATTTCTGGTAACTCAGTCTTTATTATGAAGCAGTTTTTTGAAGGGCTGCCCTCTTCGATGGAAGAATCGGCAAGAATAGATGGAGCAACAACTTTTCAGATTTTCTACAAAATCATGCTGCCTCTGGCCAAACCAGCTTTAGGTGCTTTAACAGTTTTAACTTTTCAGGGTGCCTGGAATGACTTCTTTTTACCCCTGGTAGTTATTACTTCACCTCAGGAGAAATTTCCGCTGACAGTAGGGCTTTTAAGTATGCGTCAGAGTTATGGTGCTGGTGCCTTTGACTGGGGACCAATCCTGGCAGGAGCAGTTATTTCTGCAATTCCAATCATCATCTTATTTGTGGTTTTCCAGAGATATTTTGTTGAAGGAATCAGTTTTAGTGGTATGAAAGGATAATTATAGAATTATTAAGAGATTATATATTGATGGAGGTCGAATTTTCTAATGACTATAAAATATGATAAAGGAAAAGAAGAGTACAAAAATTGGATAATAGAGGAAACAGATTTTGAATTAGAAAACTTAAACAAGTTTGAATCAGTATTTGCGCTGGGAAACGGCTATCTTGGTCTGCGCTCATCTCTCGAAGAAAAATATATCACAGAGTGGAGAGGAGCCTATCTGGCCGGACTATTTGACCAATTCCCGGGAGAGGTAACTGAGCTTCCAAATCTGCCGGATCCATTACTGACAGAAATTAAGATTGATGGAGAAAGAGTTGATCTCAGCTGTGTGGAAGTAGAAGCTTACAGCCGTGATTTGAATCTTAAAACTGGAGAGCTGAACCGCTCATTTATCTGGGAGGACAGCAGAGGCAGAAAAACAAAATTTGAATGGAAAAGATTTGTCTCAATGGCTGAAAAACATTTAATAATGCTGAAAGTAAATATTACTCCCTTAAATTATGAAGGAGAAGTAGAAATTATTTCTTATCTCAATGGACAGGTAACCAACAGTGGAGTTCAGCACTTTATAGAAAAGGATCTGCGCTTTATTAAAGAAAAAAATCTGTATTATTTAACAGCCAGAACTCAGGAGAGTCAATGTGATTTAGCAGCAGCTGCCCGGCATGAGTTTTATAAAAATGGAGAAAAGATAGAAACAGAGGCTGAAATAAAAACTGATCGCCGTAAAATTTCAAGAAAACACACAATTAATGTTAAAGCAGATCAGAGCTACAGTTTTGAGAAAAAAGTATTCTATATTTCAAGTGTTGATCAGGAGCTGGACAGCAAAGCTGAGAAAAAAACTTCAGCTAAATTACATCAGAGAATTATAAAGCTGGTAGAAAAATATGCTGCTGCAGATTATGATCAGCTTTTTAAAAAACATGCAGAAAAATGGGCGGATTACTGGGAAGAGATGGACATTAAAATCTCAGGTAATGATTTTGATCAACTGGCAATCAGATTTGCCCTTTTTCACTTAATTCAGATGACACCACATCATACAGATAAATTAAGTATTGCAGCCAAAGGGTTAACCGGAGAAGGATATCGGGGCCATGTTTTCTGGGATATGGAAACCTTTATTTTACCATTTTTCATTTATAGTTTTCCCGAAAAAGCAAAGGAACTTTTGGAATACCGCTACCACACCATTGCTGGTGCAAGAAAAAAAGCCAGACAAAATGGCTACCAGGGAGCAATGTATGCCTGGGAGAGTGCCCTAACTGGAGAAGAAACAACCCCTAAATACGGGGCGGTAGATGTCAAAACTGGTGAAGCAATAAGGATCTGGTGTGGAGAAATAGAGCAGCATATCACTGCAGATATAGCAAAAGCAGTATTTGAATATCTAAAAGTAACTGGAGACTATTCTTTTATTGAAGATTATGGAGCGGAAATGCTGACTGAGATGGCAAGATTCTGGGTCAGCCGCCTGGAATATAATAAAGATAAAGACTATTACGAGATTAAAAATGTTATTGGACCTGACGAATACAGTGAGCATATTGATAATAATGCCTATACAAATTATATGGTTTACTGGGAGCTAATTAATACCGCTGATTTAATAGAAGAACTGAAAGAAAAATCAAAAGCTGTCTATCAGAAATTAAAGGATAAAATCAATCTGGAATTTGAAGAGATCAATAAGTGGAGGCAATATGCTGAAAAGATTAAATTACCAGAGCCCGATAAGGACCTGATAATTCCTCAATTTGATGAATTTATGGAGAAAAAGGAATATGATTTAAGTAAATTTGAGGGGGAAGTCGGTTCAATTGTCAGTGAGCTGGGCTGGGAAGAAGTCAATGAATATAAAATAATAAAGCAGGCAGATGTTGTAATGCTGATGCACCAGCTATCTGAGTATTTTGATGATCAGACAAAAAGAGCAAATTATGAGTATTATGAGCCTAAAACCTTACATGATTCTTCACTTTCTCCTGCTATCCACAGTGTTCTGGCAGCAAAATTTGATCATCTGGAGGAAGCATATAAACTATTTTCTAAAGGAGCCCGGATTGATCTGGGAGAGAATATGAAGAGTAGTGACCCGGGACTTCATTCAGCTTCTTTGGGAGGTCTCTGGCAGGCTGTTATTCATGGTTTTGCTGGTATTGATGTTGAAGCAGATGAGTTAAAAGTTGAACCAAATTTACCTGTTGAATGGGATAGACTAGAGTTTAAAATTTATTTTAAAGGTGAAGAATACTTAATTAAAATAAATGAAGATCAAACCGAGATTAAAAATTTAAGTGAATAGAATAATAGTTCCTCCCGAATAACTCGCTGCTTTTATCAGTAGCGGGTTTATTTTTTAAATTTATAATTATTTTCAATTTATTAAAGGTTTTTGGCCTATTCTCCAGTATTATATAAATAAGATGGTTAATTAAAGACTTAAATTAAATCATGCTAATTAACAAATCAATTAATATTTTACTGAAGAAAGGAGCAGTCGGGTTCTTTAAGAATATCTCCAAATTATCCAAGTACCCGGTACCAAATTTGAATATAATTAAAAAAATCAAAGCAAATGATTCATATAAAATAATAACCGAATTTTCATTTTTACAGTTTTTCTTCTGGAGCACCTGGGCGATTTATGGTGCCTATTTAGTCTATTACCTTACAGACTTAGGTTACAGCAATATGAGGATTGGAACCCTGATGTCGATTAGAACATTTATGGGTCTAATTGGGCCCCCGATTGTCGGCTATATCTGTGACCGCCTGGAAAGCAGAAAGATTGTATTTTTAATTTCTATGTTTTTAATGGCTGTTTTTATAACTCCACTAACTTTTTATGGGGATTTGATGCTGGCAATTTCAATCGGGATAGTTGGTTTTCTCTGGGAGCCGCAGCAGTCAGTGCTTGACAGCTGGATTTTAGAAACTTCAGCTCATACTGCTCATAATTATGGGTTTATGCGGGCCTGGGGATCGATTGGTTTTGCAGTAATTGTTACAGTATTTGGTCAGGTAATAGAACGATTTGGCTGGCGGGCTCATTTTTTGAGTTATGGAATAATAGCCCTGATTGTAATTGTAATTGCTTTCAGTCTCGAAGATAATAGTTATGATGAACTTCATAAAAATGTGAATGAAGGAAATGATAAAAATATTGACACGAATCATTCGAAAAAACTGAAAAAAGATGCTGAAATCAAAGCTGAGCTTGAAGATAAAAATATAATGAGGCTTTTTAAAAATCCTGATTATATCTTTATTTTATTTATAACCCTAATGATTTTCATCCCCAACCAGATGGTTTTTGTTTACCTGGCTCCGATCATCAAATCAGTGGGAGGAAACTCAACTGATTTGGGTTATACACTTTTTTTTAATGCTGTAAGTGAGGCACCAATCTTTTTTGTAGCCAAATATTTTTTAGAAAAATATAAAACTAATTCTCTGCTGCTATTTTCAGCTTTCTTTTATCTCGTGAGGTTTATCATTGCTGCTCTGGCCACATCACCGGTATATTTTCTTTTCTTTGGTATGCTGCAGTCACTTTCGTTTGGCGTTTTTCTGGTAACAGTTCGCTATTATGTCAAGCTTGTGGCTCCAGCAGCTTTAAAGACAACTGCTCAAAGTGTTGCTATGATGTCAGCCTTTGGAGCAGCGGGAATTATTGGCAGCCTTTTAGGAGGCTATTTAATCGATAATTTTGGCATTTCGACAATGTTTAAAGTTGGAATATTTTTAGCTTCAGCTGCAGTTTTAATTCTTGCTGTTGTGGTTATTAAAGATAATAAAAGTCTAGAAAATAAAACTTAAAACAGCTATTTTAATTTAATAAACAATCTGGGTTGGTAGACTTGGAGCCGATTCGGTAGCCTATCTGGAAATTTTCAACTGGGAACCAATGGTATCTGGTGGGGAATGTTTATGTCCAACCTTTTAAGTGCAATTATTGGTGGAATCTGGTTTAAAAAAGGGAAATGGAAGGAAGAAAAGGCAATTTAGGTTTTAATAAAAGGAAAAACTGAATATTTGTTGAAATAATATAGTACAGTAATTAAATAGATAAAGCAGGGAGTAGTTATTATGCAGAGAGATTATGAGCTCAATGATAATTTAGAAAATCAAATATTTAAGATTATCTTACTTTTTGGGATAATAATTTCTCTGCTGAATATAGTTATAAATTACCTGATTGGTTTTAGTCTGATTATAAATCTAAAGTGGATTGTAATGGCTGGAATTTCTTTTTTTAGTTTAATGTTTATTAGAAAAGAAGTTTTTAAGGTTTATTATTTAAAACTGGGTTATTATCTTTTTTTAATCTTTATTTTTTTACCTTTTTCCTGGTTTCAATCTGGTGGAAGTAATAATAATAGTCTTTCCTACATATTTTTGATTTTGATTTCAATAACTTTTTTGTTCAAGCGCTTTCAATTAAGAAACAACCTGATTTTTAGCTTAGTAGCTGTATTTATGTTAATGTTCTCTTTAGAATATTTTTACCCTGAGCTTTTGATTTCTCACAGTGAAGAATCTCAATTTTATGATAAACTTGTTCAGACTCCAATTGTGTTATTGGCTTCTTATCTTTTGTTACTGCAGTTTGCCAATGCCTACAACCAGGAAAAAAGCAAGCTTGGTCTTTCAACTAAAAAACTCCGTCTGGCAAACAAAAAATTAAAAAATCTGGCAAATCGTGACCCTCTAACTAAAAAATATAACCGCCGGGCATTTGACCAGGAAATCAGAAATATTTTTAAAGAACAGCAGCATCTGGATAAAGCGATAACCTTAATTTTATTTGATATAGATAATTTTAAAGAAATCAATGATAATTATGGACATGATATTGGAGATCAGGTTTTAATTAAACTTGCAGCAGAGCTGGAGAGAACACTGCCTCAGAATTCTTTGATTTCACGCTGGGGTGGTGATGAGTTTGCAGTGATCTGTTATAAAAATGAAGTTGAAGCTCAAAAAAATCTGGATACTTATTATCAAAATGTCGAAAAGCTCAGCCAGAGAATGGATATTTCAATTACTGTTAGTGCTGGACTGAGCAGACTAAAAAAAGGTGATCAAATTCAGCCTTTATTCAAACGAGTAGATGATATTTTATATAAATCCAAAGAGGATGGTAAAGCAAGATATACAGTTGCCTGATCCGCTTAAATTAATAAAATTAACTAAAAATTTAGAATTTGATTTGAAAAAAATAGGAAATTATTTAAAATTGTTCGAAAATTAGCTTGACAAAGCAAAAAGCATGTACTATACTTATATTACCTTCTGGGACCGCTCCCGGGAATAAACTAAATCCTTTTAGTTGAAAAGTGAGGCAAATAATGAAAAATAAAAATATTGATATCTATAAGATTGCTGATGAGGCAGGTGTTTCTAAGAGTACTGTTTCCAGAGTAATCAATAACAAAGCTGGAGTTAAAGATTCAACTCGCAAAAAGGTTTCAAAAGTAATTAAGGATCTAAATTACAAACCAAACAGTTCAGCCAAAGGGCTGGCCAGTAAAAAAACTCAAACAATTGGTCTCGTAATTTCAGATATAACTGATCCTTTTTTTGCAATGTTTGTTAAGGGAGCTGAAAGAAAGGCTATGGAAGCCAACTACAATATGATGTTGGCCAATAGTCACTGGGTAGTTGAAGAAGAATTAAAGTGTATCCAGATGTTCGAAGAAGGACGAGTTGATGGAATTTTAATGATCAGTGGTGGTAGTGAGAAAAGACTTGATAGTTATTTAAACAACTTAGCAACTCATAATCTCGATATTGTAGTTGTTGATCGAAAAATAGAAAATGAAAAAATACCCAAGTTGAATGCTGATAATGTAGATGCCGGTTACAGGGCTACAAAATATTTAATAGATCTGGGTCATAAAAGAATTGCTCATATTAAGGGTGAAGATGTTGCTTCTTCTGATGCTTCTAGAGATAGAGTCAAAGGCTACCAAAAAGCACTTGCAGAGGCAGGGATTAAAGATGAGATAATTTATCCCGGTTATTTTGCCCGAGAAGAAGCCAATCAGGCTACTAAAAAGCTGATGACTGAACATCCTGAAGTAACAGCTATTTTTTATTCTTCAGATATGATGGCTATTGGAGGTCTTAAAGTTCTAAAGAGTATGGAGCTGAGAGTGCCCCAAGATGTTTCAATTATTGGAATTGATGGTATAGAAATGGCTGCTTTAATGGATCCACCGATAACTACTCTGGCACAGCCTGCTTTTGAGATGGGTTACCTGGGGATGGAGAAATTAATTAAGAAATTAAATGGAGAAGCCAGCAATTCGCATACTGAAGATGTAATTTTTCAGATGGAATTAATTGAAAGAGATTCCACCAGCAAGTTAGATTAATATTGTTTGATATATAATTTTACTATAAGAGTAAAATTATATTTTTTAATAGATTTGGGAGCACTCCCGAAAAGCTTTTAGTAAGTTTTATCAATTAACTGATTAATAATTTTAAGAGAGCTCTTAAGCTAAGCAGATAATCAGTGGTAAAATAAAACTAAATCTCTCCTATTATAGAGGGACCGCTCCCGGTATTTAGAATAATTATAAGTTATATAAGGCTCAAAATGAGCAGCGTTTATATTAAAAGATTCATAAAAACATAATTATTAGGAGGAAGAAAATTGAAGAGAAAAAGTATTTTTAGTTTAGTTGTAATGGCAGCAGTTATTGGTGTTTTATTGTTTAGTGCCTCTGCTTCAGTAATGGCACAGGACGAAGAGGTAACAATTACAGTTGGTACCTGGGCTGATGAGTCTTTTGAAGCAGCAGTAGAATTATTTAATGACAAATATCCAAACATTAATGTTGAGCTTCAGTTAGCAGCAATTGAAGATCACCATGATAATTTACTGACTAGATTAGCTGCCGGTGGAGAAGTTCCCGATGTAGCTTACTTAGAAGATCAGTATATTTCAACTTTAGCTGCGAGAGGTGG
>NZ_QBLR01000324.1:0-3699 GCF_003070835.1 Halanaerobium sp.
CGGTCTCGTGGGCTCGGAGATGTGTATAAGAGACAGGTATTATGTAGATAACTTGATCAATATTCCCTGTTCCAGCAGTTTAACAGAAGCAGAAGTAGAAATAGTAGTGGACTGGTTAAAAGAATTTAAAGCTTAAGTTTATTAATAAAAAATATTAAGAGAAAGCTGGGGTAAAATGCAGAAAGATTTTCATTTTTGTGCTGTTTATGTGCTCTGCAGACTGGCTGGTATGGAAAGTACTTATGCTGAAAAAACTGCTTATGCTTCACAGCAGGTTGATGATGCTGTCTATAATCATGCTCTTAAGTTTGAAAATGGAGATGTTTTTCATCAAACTCAAACTGCTCACAAAGAATTGAGTTTTTTAGAAAGTTCAGATGTAAATAATTCATTTAATATCTGGCTTCCTTTTCATTTTCTGCCGGCTGGAATAGATAATGAAGACCCCTATCTAACAGAAACTGAATCAAAAACAGTTCAGCTGTTAAAAGAAAAAGTAACAGCTGCTGGAAGTAAAGCATATGGTATTCACCAACTGGGTATATTCTTACATCTCTATGCTGATACATACAGCCACCAGGGATTTAAAGGCTTTTATGATAAATCAAATTTTGTTAAGCTGACTCAAGGTGTTGAAAAATTAAAAATTAAAGATAAATGTTTAAAGTTCGCTATTATTAATCTACCTGATCTTTTTCCTATAGGTCATCTTTTAGTAATCAAAAACCCTGATATACCTTATGCTGAATGGGAATATTATAAAAGTGGTGTTTTTTATCAGGTAAATAACTTAGAAGATAGATTTATGCCGGCTGTGGAAAATATATTTGCATTCATCAGAGATTTTTTAGCCGAAAATACTCAATATGGAACACCAGCAGGAGGAGATGCTTTAAAGAGCCGTATTTCTAAAATCAGAAATACACTTGCAGAACAGGCTTTTCTAGAAGGGAGATATCATAACTGGCTGGATAAAATCCATAATAACTTCTTTGATTTTAAAGACTTTGATCAGCAGGATCGAACTCTAAATTATGATGACAGAGCCTGGTTTAAAAAAGCGGTAAAAGCAGTAAAAGTCTCTAAATATTCTTTTGAGGGATTAAAAAGCAGAGCCTATAATTACCACCGATTTTATAAAAAAGACGGTTTTGAACATTCAGACTGGACCTTATACATGCAGGCAGCTGCTGAACATAAATACAGGGTATTACACCAGGTTTTAGCAGAAGCAGGTCTAACTATTGCTTGATCTTAATTAATATATTCTTTGATTGTAATCTTCTTTTAGTCAAGTAGTGGAGGAGTTGATTTAATGATTGAAAAAATATACAGGTTTTACAGCAGAAAAAGATTGATTTTTCTAGATTTGCTCTTAATTAATTTGGCCATGCTTTTAAGCTTTATGATGCGCTTTGATGCGGAATGGACTAATTTTATTCAGATTCATTATTTCTATTATCTAACTATAATTTCTTTATTCTATTTAATTTTTTCTAATCTATACAATTCAATGTGGAAATATGCCAGTATCGCAGAATTATACTCGATTATAAAAGTTACTGCACTTATAAATACTACTTATATCATACTACTATATTTTTTAACCATATCATTTCCCCGCAGTATAATTCTTATCAATTCCATGGCATCTTTGATTCTCCTGGGTGGTTCCCGCTTTGCTTTAAGAACCCTAAGGGAATATCTAATCCGCAAAAATGGAACAGATTCTGATGCAAGGGTTAGAGCTCTGATCATCGGAGCAGGAGATGCAGGTGAGATCATAGTCCGTGAGCTCAACAAACATCCAGAAATGGGAATCAGTGTTGTCGGTCTGATTGATGATGATCCTGCAAAACAGCATTTAGAAATTCACGGGCACAAAGTGCTCGGTCCAAGAGAGGATATACCTAAATATATCAAGAAATTCAATGTGCATGAGGTAATAATTGCTATCCCTTCTGCAGATGGTAATACTATCAAAGAACTCTATGAGCTCAGCAACCAAAAAACAGTAAGGGTAAAGATTGTTCCCGGTGTTTATGAAATCTTAAATGGAGATGTTAACTTAAGCCAGATCAGAGAAGTTAAAGTAGAGGACTTACTGCGCAGAGATCCGGTCGATCTAAAAATGGAAGAGATTTCTGAATACCTAAGAGATAGAACAGTACTTGTAACAGGTGGTGGAGGCTCGATCGGCTCTGAAATCTGCCGCCAGATTGCAAACTTCAATCCTGCAGAAATAATAATATTCGATATAAATGAAAACAGCACCTATTTTTTAGAGCTTGAAATGAAAAATAAGTTTCCACACTTAACTATAACACCGATTATCGGCAGCATCCGAGATAAAGCAAAACTGGAGCAGGTCTTTTCCGAATATCAGCCTGAGGTTGTTTTTCATGCAGCTGCACATAAACATGTACCACTAATGGAGAGCAGTCCTGAAGAAGCCGTAAAAAATAATATACTCGGTACCAAAAAGCTTGCAGAAACAGCAGATCATTATCAGGTAAAGAGATTTGTGCTTGTTTCTACTGATAAGGCTGTAAATCCAACCAATGTAATGGGGGCCAGCAAAAGAGCAGCCGAAATGATAATTCAGTCAATGAGCAAAAAAAGCAGAACAAAGTTCATGGCAGTTAGATTCGGCAATGTACTCGGCAGTAAGGGCAGTGTGATCCCGATCTTTAAAAGACAGATTGCAGATGGTGGACCTGTAACAGTAACCCACGAAGAAATAACAAGGTACTTTATGACCATCCCTGAAGCAGCCCAGCTTGTTATTCAGGCAGGCGCCTTAGGTCAGGGTGGTGAGGTATTTGTACTTGATATGGGTGAACCCGTCAGGATCAAAGAACTTGCAGAAGATCTGATAACCCTCTCCGGTTTAACACCTTATGAGGATATAGATATAGAGATAGTCGGACTGCGGCCGGGAGAAAAACTCTATGAAGAGCTTTTACTGGAAACAGAAGAGAGTACTGCTACTGAGCATCAGCGGATCTTTATCAACCACCTCGATCTGGTTGAAGAAGATAAATTAAACTCTGTACTGAACAGGCTTAAATTCCTGGCCAAAAAGAGAGATAAGCGGGGTATTATCTCAAACCTTGTTAAGCTTGTTGCAAGCTATGAACCTCAGCGGGATAATGTAACAAGAGTAGATTTCAGGAAGAAAAAGAATGCTTAAAAAAATACTTTCCTGGGCAGCTGTCTTTATCTGGCTGCTCGTAATCTACAACTTTTCAGCTCAGTCAGCTAAAGAATCATCACGCTTAAGTGCCGGCTTGAGTAAAGTTATATATAGGGTGCTTACTGAACGAGCTGGGCTTAAAGTTCAATTAAGCAGTTTTCACAGTTTTTTAAGACAGGGAGCCCATTTTTTTATCTTCTTTGTATTAGCTCTGTTTCTGCTTAATGCATTTCGAGTCAGCGGCTATGAGTTTGAAAAAGCAATAACCTATACTCTGCTCATATCTTTAGCCTATGCCGGATTGGATGAAATCCATCAGATTTATGTTCCCGGCAGAACAGCAGAACTTAAGGATATTTTTGTTGATGGACTCGGTATAATTTCTGGAATTGGAGTATATGTTTTAATAAGATATCTGCTGATAATCATCTGATTAATTTTGATTTGCTGTATTGAAATTAATGAAAATAAAATATTGAATTCTAATAATTGCTTATTTATCC
>NZ_QBLR01000325.1:0-3686 GCF_003070835.1 Halanaerobium sp.
TTTAAAAGCTGATCTGTAATTTCTACTGAATAGTTATTATAGAGGTCATTAAATTTCTCTGTAAACTCCTTAAAAGCCTCCTCATCTTTTTTTCTTTCCAGTCGGTAGTTCCACTCAATTCCACCGTGAAGGGCAGAATAAGAAATATTTGAGGACCCAATAAATATAATTTCTTCACTTTTATTTTTAAAAAAATAGGCCTTGGGGTGAAAAGAAATATCCTGAGAATCCCTTTCCTGATCAGCAAAAAACTTAAGTTCTGCCAGATCTCCCAGTTTATCTTTTAAAAGATAGAGAGCTGATGGTTCAGTTATGTTTAAATATCTCGAAGTAAGGATTTTAATATTAGCTCCATTTTTTAGAGCTGCTTTTTTTAAGGGCCCTGCCAGAAGGTGAGCCCCAGATTCTCTTAAAAATGAAACAATGATTTTTATTTCTTCTGCTTTTTCTAATTCTTTGATTAAACTGTCATATAGATATTGATCTCTACCGGTTACCGCATTAATCATTTTCCCACCTGCTCGGTTAATTTATTTTTCTATCACCTTATCTAATATCAACTGCTTTCTAAAACCGCCTCGCTCTTTTCTTTTTTTCTTCTGATAATTTTTAATCTTCTGTTTATCAAAATCATAATAATTTATTACCGAATCCAGTACTTCAAAGAGATCTGCCATTTCTGCGATTGAAGGCTCTTCTTTAAATTCTGCTAATTCCTCTTCTACTTTAAGCAGCAGTTTTTCTATGTATTCCTGTTCATCAGCCCTATGTATTTCGTATTCCTTACCTGCATTTTCAATGATTTCTGGTATTTTATCTCTAATTAGTTTATTATATAAAATTTCTTCTGCCACGGTTATACCTCCTAAAATCTCTGCTAATATAATTATTCTTCAAAAAGAAATCTATTCCTTTTTTATTGATGATGATTAAAAGATAGTATAATAACTTTTTGAATAAGATTGTCTATAAATGAAAAAACCCTCCTCAAATGAGAAGGGTGCTTAAATAGTATTTTAAATATTTTTAGTGTTTAATATAATTAATAAATTCTTCTTCTGAATCAACAGTTAATATTTTTTCACTCAACTCTTCGATTTTCTCTAATTTAGCATTATTAATTAAAGAGATAGTTTCAGGATCTAAATTACCAAACTTAAAATTTATCTGTTTCAGTAAAATCCTTTTTGCTTCCTTAGTTCTTAATTTATCAGCTGCAGATATCACAATATCAGCCTCCTTTTTCATGCCTTCATATTTTAGTCTTTCATTTAAAATATAATAATTAAATTCCTCTCTACTATCAGCAATATAATTTAAGCCTAGATAAAAAATATCCCTATCTACACCATTTTCACTAATTACAAAAGAGATTATTTCCTGATAAACTACTTTTATATCTTTTATCTTTGAAATCTTAAAGAATTTTAAAGTCAACCGTACTTTTCTATCTCCTAATAAATTTAAATTAGCATCATTGGAAAAATCATAAAATACTGTTTCGAAATCTGGAAGATACTTGTTTAAATCATAATTTTCTATCATATTTTGATCAAAATATTCTGCAAAACTTTTTATTACTAGACTGCCGTTACCTCCGTGGTAAAATAAAATTGGAATAATAAAAGATAAGCTTTTTATTCTTTTAGTTCGTTTTTCGCGCATCCAGATTCTAGCCAAGTAATTAAAAATCTGCATTACTGACCATTTATCATTATAACTTTTGTGTTCAAACAGAAAATAAACTCCATATTTCTTATCTCCAATTTTTGACTTAAATAATAAATCAGAGTAATAACTATTCTTTCCAGTATACGAAATTGGTCTGGGATCAAGTTCACTGAAGTCAACAAATTCTCTCAAATTCTGCGGTAGATAACTCTGTAAAAAATTTCTGCTGATATCTACTCTGCCAAAAGTTTTCTTAAAAAAATCATCATGAGGTGTATTTGATTTTTCAGGCACGGCAATTTTCCCTTCTAAATATATTTTACCATAACTTAAAGCTCAAGTTCAATGATAATATAAATATTATACCATTAATTGTAAATTATAGCAAAATTTATTTATTCGTTATAATATACCATAATATATCAGATAATAATCAAAAGGCCCTATTAATTATTTTAATTCAGCAGTATAATTAGATATATAAAACAAAATTAAGGGGGATTAATAAAAATGAGAATTATATTAAATTCATTTTCAGTAGTAATAATTATCCTGATATTTATCTTAATCATAAAAACAACTGCACTGGCCCATATACCATTAGATACTTCTGATTCTGCAACTAAAGCAGAGCCAATATTTGTTGAGGATCATCAAATTTCCTGGGCCGCCTACAATCAATTAGATAATGCAGATAATGTTGATTATTCCAGTTTTAAGGCTGAGCAGGACCAGGGCAAATACACCCTTGCTATTGGCCGCAGAGAAGTCTGGACCTTCAGTGATCTGATCAAAATGCCAAAAATCTGGTGGGATACCAGAATATTTGTAGAAAAAGAGAATTCGACTTATATAATTTCAGCTTTATTTATAGCAGTAAGCTCCTTTATTTTATATAAATTTATTTTTTAAGAATAATCAATAATGTTTTTTAACAATCCCAGCTGCTAGTTTAGAAAGCCTGCATACAGAACTCACAAAAATTCAAGGTGGTGATAAAATGAGTGATAAATTAGTAGTAAAAGTAGATGCAAGAGGAAAGATCACAATTCCTAAAGAAGCGCTTAAAGCAGGTGATATTCTCTTTATAAATTTAAGCCCGAGCAAAATAGAATTAACCCGAGCTATTGAAGATCCTCTGGTAGAATTAGCTGCCTATGCAGAAAAAGAATATAAAGATGGAAACACACAAAATCTAAGAGATTTTGCAGAAGTAGAAGGGATTAATCTAGATGACTGATTATACAATTGAAATTATCAATTCTGTAAAAAATGATTTATTTGGAAGCAAAAAGAAGAGTTGAAGTCTTAAAAAAATTAGATTAAATATTTAACTTATTGTAAATTTCTGGTATTTCCCAGCCAGTAATAATCCCCTGCAGTACTTCCTCTTTTTTCCCGTTTTCAGTTATCAAAAAAGCATCAATTTTATTTCCCGCTTTAATAATTGACTCATGCTTATCAATTAAGATATCCAGTTTGCTGTCTTTTGAAATAAATTCGCAGACTTCATCTTCTTCTGCATATTTTACAACTTCTTTTATCTGAGCATCTTCAATAATCAGATTACCGCCTTGATCTGACTTTAAATCTCCCATCCATCTAATGATCGTATTTGTGGTCAGTAATTCAATATACTTTCCCTTTTGATCTACTACTGGAATTTGAGTATAGTCATATTTATTCATATCTTTTATTGTTTTAATTATTGAGTTATCCTCTTTTATTACCATTAAATTATCATCAATAAAATCAATAATTTTAGGAGAATCTATTACTTTTTCTAAAATTTCTTCTAATAAAGTGTATAAGGAGCTGCTGGGTAAAAAATAATATTCATTGTTGTGGGCAATCGAGTTTCTAACTTTCCTTACCGTGTCAAGTTCATCTCTGTACTTTTTAATTATATAATCATTTTTTCGGCCTTTATACAGCAGACTGTAAAAAGAAGTCTCCCAGTCATTAACTTCTTTTAGATGTTCATAGAGTTCATTAAACATTTCGATAAATTTATC